>CAYLSS010000808.1:0-2349 GCA_964385765.1 uncultured Solibacteraceae bacterium | reverse complement strand
CTCGAGCTGGTACTCCACTTTCCGGGTCTCGGCCGGCAGTTTGCCCGTCTTGCGAACAGGGACGAAGCCCGTTTCGAGCTCACGGGCCAGCACCGGACCGAAGATGAAACCGCGCGACTCGATGCCGGCGACGATATCGACCTGCAGTCCGTCCACGGCGTCCTTGAGCGCCGCCGATACCGACTTGAGGCCCTCGGCGTCCTTGAGGAGCGTCGTGATGTCGTAGAAAAGAATGCCCGGCTTGGGGAAGTCGGGAACTTCACGGATAAGCTTTTTGAGATGGCCCATAGATACCGTCTCGAATTGTAGCGTTCTTCTACTGAAGTCCGCCCGGGGAAACGGCTGTTATCGACACTGTGTTTGGCGTGAGAAAAGGATAACGATTCGCAATTTTCAGTAGGAGATACGGAAGCCGGCGCGGCGTTCGACCGGCGCCTCCTGGACCTCGACGCCCCGCACATCGGCCCCGATCGGGCCTCGCCAGAGCCGGCCATTCAGATCCTCGAGCGCTTCGGGCGTACCGACCGCGTAGACCTCGACGCGGCCGTCATCGAGGTTTCGGACCCAGCCGGTGATTCCCGACTCGTGAGCGGCTACTTCGACAAAAGCGCGGAATCCGACACCCTGCACGCGTCCCCGAACGAAGTACCGTCGAGCGATTTGTTGCATTGCCCGCAATCTTAGCAGACGTCCGGGCCGGGTCCGGAGCTACAATCGGGATCGTATGGCATTTCCAGTTCATCGCCCACGGCGCCTTCGGTCGAGCGCGCCGCTTCGCCAGTTGGTTAGGGAAACGGTGCTCGAGCCGTCTGACTTCATCCTGCCGCTTTTCGTATGTCCGGGGGAAGGCGTGCGGCGCGAGATCGGCGCGATGCCCGGCAACTACCAGCTTTCGATTGACGAACTGGTCCGCGAGTGCGCCGAGGTGCAGACGCTCGGCATCGGGGGAGTGATCCTGTTCGGGATCCCGGAGTCCAAGGATGAGATGGCTTCCGGCGCCTACGCCGATGACGGAATCGTGCAGCGGGCTGTGCGGGCGCTGAAGGATGAAGTCCCGGAACTGCTGGTCATCACCGACGTTTGCAACTGCGAGTACACGAGCCACGGCCACTGCGGACTGGTAGTTGACGGCGATGTGGACAATGACGCGACCCTCGAGTGGCTGGCCAAGGCCGCTGTGTCGCACGCCAAGGCGGGAGCCGACGTGGTGGCGCCGTCGGACATGATGGACGGGCGCGTGGCCGCTATCCGCAAGGCGCTCGACGCGGCCGGCTTTCCCAAGACGCCCATCCTCTCCTACGCCGCTAAGTACGCCTCGGTCTTCTATGGACCTTTCCGCGAAGCCGCGGAGTCCGCGCCGCAGTTTGGCGACCGCCGCAGCTATCAGATGGATCCGGCCAACCACCGCGAGGCCCTGCGCGAGCTTTCCTTTGACGTCCACGAAGGCGCCGACATGATCATGATCAAGCCCGCGATGCCCTATCTCGATGTGATCCACGCGGCCCGCAAGCGCTTCGACTCACCATTGGGCGCCTACCAGGTTTCCGGCGAGTTCAGCATGATCGTCGCCGCCGCCACCAACGGCTGGCTCGACCGCGAGCGGGCCATGATGGAGTCCCTTACGGCGATCCGCCGCGCCGGCGCCGACTTCATCCTGACTTACTTCGCCAAGGACGCCGCGCGGGCGTTGGGCGGGTAAACGCGGACTCAACCGTCCGCGGACTCCGCGAAATCCAGCAGCGCCGAACGAACCCGATCCGGCAATGCGGCTGTCTCCTTGGCCAGACGGGCCGCCGCCTCCCGCGGGTGATGGAGATCTCCCCAACGGCGGCGGAGCATCGGTGTCGGCGGAATTACTTCTCTATGTTGAAGAAGCTCGAAGCGCTGCAGGTCACGAAGGATCCGGTCGAGGTACTTCCGCCGATAGCGGGGCTGAAAGCGCATCCAGTTCTGATCCAAAGCCTTCGCACGGCCGGCAATCTGGCGGATCTTTTTCGAAAGGGCGTCTCCACCGTGGAAAACCTCGGACCGCCAGTCATCGGGGCCATTCATAAGGGTTTGCTGGCGTAGTTCGACCAGCGCGAAAAGAAGGAGAACAGGAATCACGAGCAGCGTTGTAAATGGCGGTGCATCTGAGGCGGCGCTGCCGAGCAAGAGCCCGAACACTACTGTCACAGACCACCCATTAACAAGAAACCGCGAGTCGCCGACCTTGTCGGTTTTTGCCTGGAGGAGCTTGTACTCTTCGACAATCACGCTGACAGCCGGGTTGTTGACAGCATTCCCCATTTGGCCGGGTCGATCCTATTATGTCTCCGCAAGCAGACGACGCGAAGTCGATCTTAGAAG
>CAYLSS010000807.1:0-2945 GCA_964385765.1 uncultured Solibacteraceae bacterium | reverse complement strand
AGTTTCCGGTGAACCTCATCGACAAGCACTACCTCAGCTTCATCGACAATGTGCTGCCGCGAGTGCGCGAACGCGGCGCGGGGCCCATTGGAATGAAGTCGAACGCCATCGGGAACATCACGAAAAACTCGGTTGCCGCGATTCCGGAGTGTCTTCGATTCTCCTGGAGCCAGGACATCGACACGCTCGTCTCGGGCGTCGAAACTGTACGGCAGCTCGAGGAGAACGTCGCTGCGGCCAAATCGTTCGAGCCGATGACGGAAGCCGAGGTCAGCAGACTGCTCGAACGGACTCTGCAAGGTCCTCACGGCCAGCAGGTGGAGCGATACAAGCTCGCTCCGGAGGCTGCCGGCTT
The DNA here is from genome assembly GCA_964385765.1 of uncultured Solibacteraceae bacterium. Taxonomy (GTDB): domain Bacteria; phylum Acidobacteriota; class Terriglobia; order Bryobacterales; family Bryobacteraceae; genus CAWELS01. The sequence continues at coordinate 2,590 of CAYLSS010000807.1, read as the reverse complement.
TCCACTGCACGACGACGGCGAGCCCATGCCCGTCTAGCCGCAATAACCCGGTCTCACGGTGCTCCCCGGCTCCGGATCTGCTAGTTTAGGGCGTGCCGTCCCGCGCGCCCTGATTGTTCTCATTGTCGATCGGCTTTACGGTGAGCCTCCAACTCAGCTAAGCTGATCCGGTTGGAGCGTAATCCGCTCGAGAAAGAGGTGTCATGAGTCAACGTGCATTTGGCGGCAAGGAAGGCTGGGTCAAGCCGTTCGTCCATCTGGCTGACAACTGGATCAGCAAGATCGGACTTGTCCTGGTAACCACAGCCGCGGTTGCCTGGTTGTTTGTCCTGCCCATCGAGGCCCGGGAGGGAGCTCAGCATCCGTATCTCGGCATACTGTTTTTCATCATCTTGCCATCGATCTTCTTTGTGGGCTTAGTCATCGTTCCGGTGGGCATTGTCCGCAAGCTGCGGATGGAGCAGAGGACGGGCCGCATGCCAGCCGAAATGCCTCCGCTCGAATGGGCGAATCCCGAACTGCGGCGCCTCGTCAAGCTCATTGGGGTCGCTACCATTCTGAATATCATCATTGGCGGTTACTATACCCACGCGGCGGTAAACTACATGGACTCCTCGAACTTTTGCGGCGAGGCCTGCCACGTGATGGAGCCTGAATACACGGCCTACCAGGATTCGCCGCACGTCAACGTCCCTTGCACCGAATGTCACGTCGGCTCCGGCACTCGCGCCTATGTCGAGAGCAAAATGCGCGGTGTCGGGCAGCTTGTCGCCATGACCTTCGATACCTATGAACGGCCCATCCCGACGCCGGTCCATGGCCTACGCCCGGCCCGCGAGACCTGCGAGCATTGTCATTGGCCTCAGAGTTTCGGCGGCTATCGGATCGATGTGATCGACAAGTTTGCCGAGGACGAGCAGAACACCGAATCCAAGACCGTCCTGGTGATGCGGATCGGTGGAGGCTCGATGACCACGGGCATCCACGGCTTCCACACCAGGCCCGGCGTTCACATCGAATACGCCACCACACCCGACCGCCAGGAGATCCCGTGGGTGAGCTACACGGACCCCGACGGGGCCACGACGGAGTACGTCGTGGATGGATGGTCGGAGGAAGCCGCCGGAGAGTACGAAATACGGGTGATGGACTGCCTAGACTGCCATACCCGCCCTTCGCACAAGTTTCAGTTGCCCGACCGCGCTTTGGACGAAGCGCTCGCACTCGGCAAGATCGACGCTTCGCTGCCCTGGGTGAACAAGAAGGGACTGGAAATCCTGCAAGCTGGCTACCCATCGAGAGAGGTCGCCGACGAGCAGATACCGACAGCCCTCATCGAGTACTACCGAACCGATCATCCGGAGGTTTATTCGAGCCGGAGGGTGGCCATCGAAGCGTCGGCGCAGGAATTGCTGGCCGTCTACAAGCGCAACGTCTTCCCATTTATGAACGTCGATTGGGGCACGTATCCGGACCACATTGGCCACACCGACTTCCCTGGCTGCTTCCGCTGCCATGACGAGATACATACCAGCCCGGACGGAGCGGTCATCTCACAGGACTGCAGCGCGTGCCACGAACTGCTGGCCATGGAGGAGACGGATCCCGAGATTCTGACGAATCTGGGCATCCAGCCGTGAAGATTCCGGCCGCGTCCTACTGCTGCGCCGATTTCAACCTTGCTTTCGCCCGGTTCATGGCGTTGATAGCTTGGGCGACATCGATATTCTGCTCGCGGGGATCCTTGAGCCGCTCCTCGGCGCGCTTGAGCGCCTCTTGCGCTCGCTCCACGTCGATTTCGTCCGCTCGTTCGCCGACGTCCGGCAGTACCCGCACCTTGTCGGGAAGCACTTCGACGAATCCGCCCGAGACCGCCAGGCTGCGAAGCTGGCCGTCAAGCCGGTACGTCAGCTCGCCGGTTCCCAGCAGCGACAACAGCGGCGAGTGACCTGGAAGTATTCCTAGGTAGCCGCTGGCGGCGGGAATCTGGGTGTCCGTCACCTGCTCCCGCACCAGCAGCCGGTCCGGCGTGGCGATCTCGAGTTCGAACGTATCCGCCATGTCTCTGGCCTCAGACGTTGACCTTACTCATCCGTTCGGCTTCTTCCTGGACGTCCTCGATCGTGCCCTGCATGTAGAACGCCTGCTCCGGAAGCTCGTCGTGCTTGCCTTCGACAATCTCCTTGAAGCCCCGGATCGTATCCTTCAATTCGACATACTTGCCTTCGCGGCCCGTGAATTGTGAGGCCACGTGGAACGGCTGCGAGAGGAAACGCTGGATCTTTCGCGCCCGTGCGACGGTTTGCTTGTCTTCATCCGAGAGCTCATCCATGCCGAGGATGGCGATGATGTCCTGGAGGTCCTTGTACCGCTGGAGCACGGACTTGACCTGCTGGGCGACGTCGTAATGCTCATCGCCGAGAATGCGCGGGTCCAGAATGCGCGAGGTAGAGGCCAACGGGTCGACCGCCGGATAGATGCCCAACTCGACAATGGCGCGCGAGAGCTGGGTAGTGGCGTCAAGGTGGGCGAAGGTCGTTGCCGGCGCCGGATCAGTGTAGTCGTCGGCGGGCACGTAGATAGCCTGCAC
>CAYLSS010000806.1:0-2946 GCA_964385765.1 uncultured Solibacteraceae bacterium | reverse complement strand
GGCCGGGCCACGAAGAACAGATAGTCGGTCTCGGCGGGCCGAAGCGTCGCCTCCAGTGCCGCTCGCCCGGGATTCGCGATCGGGCCGGGCGGCAGTCCCGGATGCTGATACGTATTGTACGGATGCAAGCTGTCGAGGTCCGACCGGTGGATCACACCGTCGTAGCGGTGCTCGAGCAGGGCAGCATAGATCACCGTCGGGTCGCAGTCGAGCTTGATCCCTCGCTCCAGGCGGTTGTGAAAGACGCTGGCCACGAGCGGTCGCTCGCCCGAAAGACCTGTCTCCTTTTCGACCATCGCGGCGAGAGTGACGGTTTCGTGGAGATTCGCATCGGTTTCGAGCGATGCCCAGACCCTCCGGAACTCCTCGACCATCATGCGGCAGATCGCCTCCGCCGGGGTCCCTCGCGGAACGCGGTAGGTTGAGGGGAACAGGTAGCCCTCCAGGGTCGTGGCCTCCGGCGCGAGATCGGCAACGAGGTCCGGCTCTCGGGCGACCTCGAGAACGTCCTGCTCTTCAATCCAGTCCAGCCGGCCGACGATCCGGGCGACATCAAACATGTTCGCGCCCTCTGGAACCGTGAAGGAATGGAAGAAGACATCGCCGCGAACCAGGCGGTCAAAAACTTCCCATGCCGAGGCGGCGCCGGCGAAGCGATATTCACCGGCCTGCAGGGTCGCCTTGGGACGCAGCGCGCGCACGGCGAGGAAGAGCGCATGGCGCCGGACCACGCCGCGCCGCGCCAGCAGTCGTGCAATCTCCTCAGTGCGGGTTCCGCGCCCGATCTGGACAAAGACTTCGTCCTGGAAACCACGGTATGGCTCCATCAGGGCCATGGCCAGCGCCCCAGCCGTCCCCGCCGCGGCAAGCACCGCCAACAGGACGATCGCGAGCTTCAGGCGTCGTCCGCGCGGTTTCTCTGTTGTGTCGCTCGCCATTCCAGATAGCTCTCGAGAATCAGCACCGCCGCCATCCGATCCACCGCGCGGCCCCTTTTTTGCCGGCTGATGCCGCTCTCCTGGAGGATGCGTTCGGCTTCCGCCGTGGTCAGGCGCTCATCCCAGAATTCGACTGGAAGTCCTGTCTTCGCTTCTATGCGGACGCCGAACTCCCTGACGTTCTCTGATTGGACCCCTTGCCGGCCGCTCATGTGCATCGGGTCGCCGATCACCACCCTCGCCACCCTGTACTTAGCGGCAAGCTCGGCGAGTTGTCTCATATCCTCGCGGATGGTGGTTCGCTGGAGCGTGTCGAGGCCCTGAGCGGTCAGGCCGAGTTCGTCACTCACCGCCAGTCCGATGCGCCGCTTTCCGTAGTCCAGAGCCAGCACACGGCCGCGGTCAAGTGATTGATTCATGGGAAACTAGGTGTTCAGTTACCATTATAAGAGCGTGGTGGCGCCCGCCGATGGCCAGGGGACGCCCGAGCGCTGGTACTCTGTTAGCGAAAGGATATCGAGGGGTATGCAGCTCAACCGAAGACAATGGCTCGCCGCCGGGCTGGCTCCAGCCTTGCCGCTTAGCGCCACACCACGGGTGGACCGTTCGTGGATCAGCGTCATCACGGACGAGATCGCGAAGTCGCCCGAGGACGCCATCGCGTTCGCCCGGCAGTACCGGCTTAGCTATGTGGAGTTGCGGGGCGTCCCGGGTGCGCGCAAGCACTATCAATCTCTTTCGAAGGCCGAGCTCCAATTGGCCGCCCGCCAGTTCGCCGATGCCGGCATCAAGGTGTCGTTCCTCAACTCCAGCCTCTTTAAACACCGGCTGCCAGGAACCACGACAGTCAATCCGAAGCACACGCGGCCCAACGACGAAGAGCGCTTCGCCGGACGCTATGAACAGCTTGAGCGCGCACTCGAATCGGCGAATGAGCTCGGTGTCGATAAAATGCGCGTCTTCGGCTTCCTGCGGGTAGCCGACCCGATGGCGTTGATGCCCCGCATCGCCGAGCACATCGGCGAGATGGCCGAATTAGCCCAGAAACAGGGTGTCCAGCTACTGGTCGAGAACGAAGGTTCGTGCAATGTCGCCACATGCGCCGAGGTGAGCACGCTGTTGAAGCTGCTGCCTTCGCCCGCCGTCGGAATCAACTGGGATCCGATGAACGGCCGACGCTTCAACGAAGAGCCGATGCCGGACGGCTACAATCTGCTGCCGAAGAAACGTCTTGGCAACGTCCAGATCAAAGGCAAAAGCCTCCTGCCCGGATATGCCCGGCTGCTGGACTGGAAGGGTATCTTCGAAACGCTGGCGGCGGATGGCTACAGGGGCAAATTCGGCCTCGAAACGCACATCTTCGGAGAGGGTCAGATCCAGGCTTCGCATGACTCGATGAAAGAGATTCTCCGGTTGTTGGAGTCGTAGTCGACATGAACAAGGACATTCTCAAGGCGGCGGGCATCGGTCTGGGCGTGGTCGCCGTTATTGTCGCGCTAGTCTTCCTGACGACGCGGGGCGCGCAGATTCGGCTGGACGGCGAAATTCAGATGGTGCGGGTCCAGTCCATGGATCCCGACAGTTGCGTCGTCATCGTCGACTTCCGCGTCGAGAATCCCGCCGATTATGCGTTCGTGGTCCGCGGCGTGACGATCCACCTGCGCAACGCCGACGGGGTGACCACCACGGGCCGGCTCTTGGCTCAGCGCCGGCACGGACGGCACCTGCCCCATCGCGTCGCGCAGCGCCTTCTGCAGGTCCCGATCCGCTTCGTGCACCGGCTCCGATAGATTCTTGACGAAATGCAACTGGCAAAGTTGCTGCGCTGCTTCCGGCCAAGTCGCTTTCAGGGCCGCCACCAGGGCCTTCTCGTTATCTGAGAGGGTGGCTTTCACGACTCCCCGCCATTCCCGATAAGGTTTCAACCACTCAATCAAATTGACTGCATTGGCCTGCTCGACCATCGCTACGCTGATCACGGTGCTGCTCAACAATTCGTGGAGAACGT
>CAYLSS010000805.1:0-2949 GCA_964385765.1 uncultured Solibacteraceae bacterium | reverse complement strand
GGCCCGGGCCTGAGACGGCAGCGAGATTAGCATCAGTGCGCCGTCGACGACATCGGGGGAGCCTTCGGTGGGCATGCCGGCCGTAGCCCAATCGGGCGCGGTGATTCGCCCGTCCGTGGCGTTGGCCAGGCAAGCAAAACCGCCGGCTGCCTGGTCGAACAAATTGGCTCCGACTCCGAGAAACAGCACAAGCCCATCCGGCTCTCCGCCTGTCCAGGTTGCCTCGACGGGCGCTCCTCGCACTACAGATTCAAGAGCCTCCTGGTTGGTCCAATCCAAGGGCGCGGCAGGTGAAATCTCCACCTCAAACGCGCCCACGTCGGCTCCGCCGGCGCCGGATATGCGATGAGGCCCATTCGGGCCGAAGAAAAGCTCGGGCATGTCCGCGAACAGCTCGAGCGTGGTCCCGGCAAACGCGCCGTAGAAGTCGCGCGCGTGGGGCAGGGGAGACGCCAGCAACTCTCCGTTCGGAGAGTTCACCGTCAATGCTTCTCCGGCAGACAGCCGGTTGCCGCTCAGCGCCAAGGTAGCTGCCAGTCCCACTTCCAACCTGCCGTCCGCCACTCCGTACGTAGTGCATGTTCCAGGCGGAGGTAGTGAAGTGAGCCTGTTGAAATGCCACGGGCCGGCGGGCTCGTTCTGGAAGACGCCCGATACGAATTCGTTGGTGAAGCCGAGCTCGATCGCGGGAAGAAGCGCGCTCGAGGTGTGCACACGGGAGAGCAGCACCAAGCCTGTAGCCCCCCCCGCGCGAGTGGGGGCCAGTGGGTTGGCGAGGTCGGCGCAGGTTCCGCCGTCCGGCGTAATGGCGATGGTGACACTATTGCTCACCACTTGGCCCGCCGTGCGGATCTGGACAGGCACGTAGCAACCGAACGGAGCGTCGGGAGGGACATCGAACACGAGTTGGTCCACGCCCGAGCAGCAGGGAGTTCGCCCGCTGTAGCGCTTGACGGTGACGAGCTTGCCGCCGACGAAGATCTCGACCTGGACCGGCAGATCGCCCGCCTGCGGGGCGACGTTGTCGGCATTGAGACCGGCTCCCAGACCGGTGCCCCAGAGCGTGACGACCTGGCCGCGCTGCACGGTGACCTCCGCGGAGTTGATCGGCTGGTTGTCCTGGGTGAGGAAGTTCTGAACGATACCGGGGCCGAAGCCCGCGCTATTCACGGCGAAGGTTCCGAAACTGGAGGCGACGACTTGAGCAGGCGAGTAATTGCCCGGCTCCGCGTCGAAAGTGACGCGCACAGATACCTGGCCGAGCGGAGCGTCGGAAGGCATGACGGCGTTGATCTGGTCGGCCCGAACGAATATTGGGATCGCCGCCACGCAGTTCGCCAGGTTTGCCGTCTGGCAGACGTCTACGGACGATCCGTTAAACTCGGTCCCCAGGGGGAACGTGTCCACCAGCGCCCCTTCCTCCGGCCCGAGGCCGCGTCCGAAGATGGCGAAGATGGACCCACGAGCGATGGAACCGTTCGGCAAGCCGTGCGGAGCGAAGCTGGCTGCATTGGCGATGCCTTGATAGAACACGAACGGCTGAGCTGCAAGTGTCGCAGCGACAGCGACTCCAAAGAAAGAAAGGCGTCCCAGCATTGCGCCCCTCCCAATGCCCTGAATTATAACCCTACGTGTCGACGCTGTCAATTCAGTCAGGTGCCTTAGACTTAGAGGGTCGGTGTTCTCACAGGATCTACTGTGTTGCCGGCGCGGCGTTGGCGTGGAAACGATTCTCAACAGTATGCGGGCAGCGGACAGGATCGTGGCGATTGACGGCTGTGACACGGACTGTGCCGCCAAGCTTCTTCGCAAAGCCGGATTCGAGAACCTCCACCACATCAGAGTCACGGATCTTGGCTTCGAAAAGGGGAGCAGCCCGGTCGCCGGGGAAGCGGTCGAGCGGGTTGCGGCGGAGATTCTGGCGCTGGTGCGGATCGGAGAGGGCTAGCAAAGGACGCACAGGTCCAACGGCCGGCGCGGGAGTCATGCGTTCAGCGCCGCGACCACCGCATCCGAGGCCTCGATGAGTTTCTCGTGACAATTGCCCGGCTCTCCCTGGCCAGCGGGCCTCTTTATGGGGTTCGCCGCGCTCCGTATCGCACACCTGTCACCTTGCTCATTGGCGTGTGCTTCCTCTCCCGGGAAGACACATGTATTCCCGTGTCAACCGTCGTACCGGGCTGCTCCGCTTCGCCAGCAGTATCTGGCCGACGCTGGTGACTCCGTCTTCGAAACTCACGACGGAACCGGCCAGATAGAGCAGCCACGTCCGGTATGTCTCGGTATCCGCCGCTTTAAGGCACCGGTTCTCATTCCGCCGCAAACGCTCCACCCAGGCCCGGCAAGTCAGCGCGTAATGGGGCCTCAAGTCTTCGACGTCCAGAACCTCGAAGCCAGCCAGCTCCGCGAGTCGAATGATATCGGAGAGATGAGCCAGTTCTCCTCCGGGAAACACCCTTCGTTGCAGAAAAAGCGTCTGAGCGCTGTCCCCGACAGCTTCCGGGCTCACGATGGTGTGGTTCAGAAAGAGCCCGTCGGCTTTGAGCAGGTTGTTCACCTTCTCGAAATAGTGGCGAAGCCGGTGCCGGCCGACGTGCTCGAACATCCCTACCGAGGCGATCTTGTCGAAGCGGCCGGTCACATCCCGAAAGTCGGCCTCCTGAACATCGATTTCCGACCCATGCCCGCGATTTCTGGCGATCCGCCCGGCGTAGTCGACCTGGTTCCTGCTCAGCGTGCACCCGGTTGCCCGCACTCCGTAGTGTTCGGCCGCGTGAATGAGCAGCGCACCCCACCCGCAGCCGATGTCCAGGAGCCGTTCGCCAGTTCGCAGATCCAGTTTGTGGCAGATGTGGTCCAGCTTGGCAACTTGCGCCTCGTCGAGCGACATGCCGGGCTGACGGAAATAGGCGCATGAGTAAACCATGCGCGCGTCCAGAAACTGCCTGT
>CAYLSS010000804.1:0-2965 GCA_964385765.1 uncultured Solibacteraceae bacterium | reverse complement strand
ACTTCCGACGAACGCCTCGGCCGGCCGGTGGATGTGTTTGTCCCGCGCTCGGAAGCCGTCGACCAGTGGGGCCGGATGGCCGGCCCGGTGCGCGATGCCCGCCCGTCTCACCCGGTGTCCGAAACGCCTGTTCCGCTGAGAGCGTCGTTTCCGGATTACTCGCAGGCCGTCGTGTCCGGTGATCCAGAATCCCCGGAACCCGTGCACCGTGAACCTTTCGAGCGAGTTCGCCAGGATCGGAATGTCTCGGATCTAAGCCGTTTGACACACGGGAGTGCTGCTCCCGAAGGCCCGCCGGAGGGCCATTCCCGGGTGAGCGTCACCGGGATGGCGGAGGTCTCGTCAACGAAGTCCCCCGTTTCCGGAAAGGAAACAGGTACGACGCCCGAAACAGCGCGGCCTCCTGAGCCGCCGGCCCCTGAACCCGGCACTTCCGAGTCCCGGAAGACGCGTCGTGTTCATCTTCGGATGGAGAATCCGGAAGGGGGACGCGTGGATGTTCAGGTTCTGGAACGCGCCGGTAAGCTCGACGTGGCCGTGCGAACACCGCGGTCCGAGCTCGCATCGTCTCTTCGCCAGGATCTCAGCGGCCTGATGCATCAGATGCAAGGTCAAGGCTTGCGGGCCGAGGCCTGGACCCCAGAGGAGGCCACTCCAGCGGGTTCGCGATTCGCTGCCGATTCCGGGGCGAACAACGCGGATTCCGGCTCGGCCACCGATGCCGACCGTGGCGGCTCGGATCAGCAGTCGCGCCGTCAACGAGGAGACCGCCCGCATTGGGTCCGGGAGTTGGTGGATGATCCGGAGCAGGAAGTTAGTTTTAGTGAGGAGGTAATGAATTGGCTTCGAATGTCAGCGCGATAACAGCAAATACAATGCAGCAGGCCCAACCGCCTGCAAAGGCATTGGACCGCGAAGTGAACAAAGAGGTGTTTCTCGAGCTGCTCGTAGCCCAGATTCGCCATCAGGACCCGCTCAATCCAGCCGACGGAGCCGAATACATGGCGCAACTGGCGGATTTCTCGGGCCTGGAGCAGATGATTGCAGTCAAGGAAGAGCTCCAGGCGATTCATCAAACGCTTCATGGTATCGGCGGAGAAACCGATCCCGCAGAGACCCCGACGACCGAGTCCGAAACCAAACAAGGAGATTGACCTATGTTTACATCATTTTCAACTGCACTATCGGCGCTTCGAGCGCATGCGACGGCCGTCGACGTTGTCGGCCACAACCTCGCGAACCTGAATACTCCGGGCTTCAAAACCAACGTGGTCGCTTTTCGGGATCTCGTTACCCAATCGATGGGCGCCGGCCTCGGCGAAACCCAGGTTGGCTTTGGTGTGGGCCGCCCGACCACGTTGCGCCAGTTCAATCAGGGAGCTATCGAGACGACGTCGGGCGCTCTCGATGCGGCGATCCAGGGCGATGGTTTCCTGGTCGTACGCAACGATGCTGGAGCGACGCTCTATACCCGCGGAGGCCACCTGCAGGTCGACAAAGACGGGAACTTACTTACCTCGACCGGCGAAAAGGTGCAGGGATGGACCAAGAGCGGCGGGACTGTTGATACCACTGCGCCGGTTGCCGACATCGTCGTGCCGGTGGGAAGCGTCAAAGCGCCGATCCCCACCACGACCTTCTCGTTCGATTTCAACCTCGATGCGACCGCTTCCGCCGGCCCCCCGCCAGACACGTTCTCGACGGCAATGGAAGTATTCGATTCTCTTGGCGGTTCTCATATCATCACCGTCGACTACACAAAAAACGCGAACCCCAACCAGTGGGACTATTCAATATCCATCCCGGACGCGGATGTTGCAGCCCCAATTCCCCCGGTAACGGGATCGCTTACTTTTGACAACGCCGGAACGCTGACGGATCCTCCGGTTGGGGGTCCTTTCCCGAGCTTTGCGGTTACCGGTCTGGTCAACGGAGCCGCGGACCTGAGCCTTTCCTGGGAGATGTACGGACCGGCGGGACCTCGGATGACCCAATACGCGCAGCCCTCCGCCATCTCCGCGAACGCTCAGAACGGCGCCGGAGCGGCGCAGCTCATTCGGGTCGGTCTAGCTGACGCCGGTGTCGTTCTCGCACAGTACTCCAACGGTGAGCAGTCCGTTGTCGGTCAACTGGCCATGGCGTCAATCCGCAATCCGGAGTCCCTCATTGCAGCCGGCGACAACAACTATCAGGCGAGTCCTCGAACGGCGCTGCCGGCCGTCGGCGTTCCCGGCACCGGTGGACGCGGGACGGTGATTGGCGGCGCGGTCGAAAGCTCGACCTCGGATATCGCCAAGGAGTTCACTAGTCTGATCGTCTTGCAGCGAGGCTACCAGGCGAACACGCGCGTCGTGACAACCGTCGACGAACTCAGCCAGGAGACGATCAACCTCAAGCGGTAAGGGGCGAAGCCAGTCATGAACACCCAGGCGCAGATCGCGGATTTTGCTGACATCGTCCTTCCGCTCGAGGTGGAACTCGACCGGAAGATCATGTCGGTTCGCAGCATTCTTCGATTGGAAAAAGGTTCGGTGATGCAACTCGAGCGATCGGCCGGAGAGAACATCGACATTCTGATCGGAGGCGCCCTGATCGCCTCCGGGGAGATCGTTGTGCTCGAAGATAACCTGGGGATCCGGATCACAGACTTCGTTGACGACAACTGAGCGCTCTTCTGGAGATAGCCGGTTGTTGGCTTTCGGGCGGCTGGGCTGCCAGTGATTCGATCCCGACTCGAAAGCGACTGCCGGCGCCATACCCCAGTGAGGACAAGGCGATGGACATCATTGCTCAACTATTAGCCGCGACATTCGTGATTGGCCTGCTTGGTGCAGCGCTATGGGCGCTGCGGAGAAGTGGCGGGATTGGAAGGCGATTCCATATCAACGGCGCCGGGACGGAGCGCCGCCTCCAGTCGGTCGAGCGGCTCCCACTGTCACCCCAACACGCGCTGCACCTGGTGCGC
>CAYLSS010000803.1:0-2968 GCA_964385765.1 uncultured Solibacteraceae bacterium | reverse complement strand
CTATTCCAGCCGCCGGATCTTGATGTTGCGGAACCAGGCTTCGTCGTTGTGGTGCTGCAAAGCGATGGGGCCTTCCTTCCGGGGAAGCTCGGTCAATAGCCGGTAGACCGGTGATTCTTTGGTCCACCGCTCTTCCAGACCGGACCGAATCGGCTCGGCGTCGAGATTCACATCGACCACCTTCGTCCCGTTCAGCCAGTGCTCCACGTGCTTGCCGCGGAGAACAACGCGCGACTGATTGAACTCTCCGACGGGGCGCGCCGTCTGCTGTGCGGGGGCCACCATGCTGTAGATCGCTCCGGTAGACCGGTCACTACCTCGTTTGGCGTCGGGGTGTCCTTCGTTGTCGATGATCTGGTATTCGAAGGCGACCACGTACTCTTCCATCTCGTCATCGGGCCCCAGACGGCTGCGGTCGCCCACGCGGTTGATTAGCTCGAAGTCGACGATGTCCTCGAACCGCTTCGCGTCCGGATTCGTTTGGCCCTTGATGAGCACGGCACGATCCTGCACACGGTATTTCAGCCCGCTGTTTCCGCGGGGCGAAATCTTCCATTCGAAGGCAAGCTCGAAATCGCCGAAGCTCTCGTTGGTGAACAGGTCCTCCCGCAGTCTTGGATCGGGTACCGCCTTGATGCAGCCTTCCTCGACGGTCCAGGAATCGCCGGGCGGCACTTCCCGGGCGGGATCCTCCCACCCGTTCAGCGTTTTGCCATCGAAGAGCAACATCCAGCCGTCGTCGATCTCAGCGGGCGTGATTGTGTTGGGCGCCGGGGGGGAAGCCTGCTCGGAACCGCAGCCCAGAAAAGCGGATAGCAGCGCGAAGAGAACCGCACCCGATCGATTCTTTTTCATGAGCACTTATTTTAGCGTTCGCGGGAGATCCGGTCGCCGGACTTCGGGGTTCCGACAAGAAAGATCTGCTTCGGGGCGAAAAAGGCTGGAAAGAAAGATGGGCTGCTGCCCGGGGTCATTGTCAAATGGAGGAGGGATGCGGAGGAACCGGGCAGCAGCTTTTGTGAAGTACGACTCTCAATCGGCTAGTGCGTGCAACAGTCAAAAGTTCTCCAGAAGTTTGGTGTTTTACAGCAGTTTCGTCAGGCGTGATTCTGGAACGATAGAATTAAAGAGAGGGACGGATGGCGAGATTTTTGATGGCTGTGTTCCTGCTGGTCGCGGGAACGGCGCAGACAACTACGGCAACAGACCAGTGGCTCCTCGAATACAGAGGTGAGCCGCTGGCTGTGCCGGTCAATTGCGCGAACGACCAGATCGCCGAGTTCGGGCTGGTGTGCCCACAGGGATCCCCATGCCCGGTCTACCTTGAGCTCACATCGGTCGCCGCTAGCGGTACGAAGCTTTTCGTCACCGGCAATCTGCATACCGACACGACAACACTGTATTCGGTGCTGCTGGCAAGCGAGGATGGCGGGCGAACCTGGAGCGAACCGGCTGATCGCGTGAGGCTGGCCGGGCTGGATAGAGTATTTTTCTACGATGACGAGCACGGCTGGGCAGCCGGACATATGCTGGATGGGGGCCGCCCGCGCGATCCCTTCTTCCTGCTGACGACTGACGGGGGTCGGTTCTGGCGAAAGCGCGCCGTGTTCAGTGACAACCGGCTCGCCGAGATCCAGCATTTTTCGTTCGACTCCGGCCGCAGCGGCGTCCTGCTCATCGATCGGCTGCGCGCTCCGGAATCCGGCTCCCGCTACGAACGCTACGAGACGATGACCGGCGGAGAAACGTGGATGATCCGCGAAGTCAGCTCAAAGCCGATCCGGCTGCGGCGGCGGCTGGTGCGTCCCGCGGTGAGCGACTGGAGTATCGAATCCGGCGAGACCGGGACATGGGAGGTCAGAAAGCACGAAGGCGGAGGCTCGGTGGTGATCACGGAGTTTCTGGTGGAAGCCGGGGCCTGCGAAGCGATGCCGGAGATGGTTGCCGAAGCTCCGCCGGAGTCGCCGGAAGAAGTGAAAGCGACCGCCGAGCCTCAGGAGCAGCAACCTGAGGTGGCGCCCGGTGGCGTCTTTGTGGTTGGCGCTCCGCGGCCGGCGCCGAAACCGCAGGAGACGAAGCGTGACACCGATGACCGACCCACGATGAAGAAGCCCGGCCCGTGATCGATCCCATCGAACTGGAACTGCTGCGCCATCTGCTGGCTTCCGCCTGCGAGGAGATGGGCATCGTATTACGCAAGACCTCCTTCTCCGCGAATATTAAGGAACGCCGGGACTACTCCTGCGCGCTATATGATTCGGCCGGCGATACGGTGGCTATGGGCGACCACATGCCCGTACACCTCGGCGCCATGCCGCTGTCGGTTCGGCACGCGATGGACGCCTATCGTCTGGAGCCCGGGGATGTTGTGATACTCAACGATCCATTCCGCGGCGGGACCCACCTGCCGGACATCACCGCCGTCGCCGGAGTGTTTGTCGATGGCTCCACCACCCCTGATTTCTATGTCGCCAACCGGGCCCATCACGCTGACGTCGGCGGCATGAGTCCGGGGTCGATGCCGCTGGCGCGAGAGATCTACCAGGAAGGGCTTCGCATTCCGCCCGCCCGCCTGGTCCGTCGCGGTGAGTTGCAGCGGGATCTGCTGGACACAATCCTGGCGAATGTTCGCACACCTGTGGAACGTGAGGGCGATCTGCGAGCTCAGCTAATGTCGATCCGCCGGGGCGGCGAGCGCCTCGTGGATCTGGCGAGCCGTTTCGGGGTTCCGTACCTGAAGCGGTACCTCAAAGCATTGCAGGACTATAGCGCCAGGATGATGCGCGCCGCTCTGCGCCAGCTTCCCGACGGCGAGTACCGTTTTCAAGACGCCCTCGACGACGATGGCGATCGCGGTGAACCGGTACCGATTGTTGTGCGGATCGTCATCGGGAAAGGCGCTGTCAGGGCCGACTTCACGGGATCAGCGCCCCAAACGGCCGGACCCGTCAATGCCAACTATGCGATC
>CAYLSS010000802.1:0-2968 GCA_964385765.1 uncultured Solibacteraceae bacterium | reverse complement strand
CGTCGTAGCCGCCCGCGCTCCACCCGTCGAACTTGAACTGCCCGCGCTTCATGCCCAGCCGCTTGCAGTCCGCGACGATCTCGCGCGCCTGGCTGAACGAATGCTGGATCTGGAGCCCTGTCGGCTCGTCCCACGCATCGCCAGGCACCTCCCGCCACTGGTCTTCGTAGACATCACGACGAAACGGCATCGCCATCATGAACGCGACGTTCCGACCGCCGATCAGGTTCCCGAGCTGCCCTCGCGCGCTGACCTTTTCGTCCAGGCTCGCCCAGTGGCCGTGCTCGCGCGCCCACTCCCGAAACACGCGCGCCATCTCGACGTAGCCGCCGTCTACGAACCGATACCTGATCCGTCGCGCGTAGTCCCACGTCCCGAGCGACGGGATCCAGATGGGCGCCGCGTTGGTGTGCCGATGAAGCAGATGGGCGTACTCGCCGCCCGATTCGATGATCGCCATCCATCCGCGCCCGGAGCGCGGGTCTGCGGTGCGGACGGGCCCGGCGGTGATGGGGTGCGCGGCGTTGCGGTCGTCGTCGACGAGCCCGCCGAACCATCGCATGTTCAGCCCCCACCCGGTAGGCCCCCTCGCAACTAGTCTGTGGAGGAAATGGCGCGACTCGCGATCGGTGATGAGCTCGCCCTGATCGCGGGGGACGACGAGCGAGTCCGCGGCGAGCGGTGTGGGATACGTGAGCGAGGGAATGCGAGGGTCGATGTCGAGGACATCGATTACCAGCCACTCGCCCTCGAGCGAGTAGCGGGCCGTGAAGGCGCCCCGCCCTCCCACGAACTCCTCGAGGAGCGTGAGCCGGCAGACCGGGCCCGCGGGGCCGGACGACAGCGTGCGACCAGGCGGTGGCGCATGGCCGTAGGACGAACGGTCTCCCTTCTCGACCGCCTCCACCCGGAACCGGCTCGCGTACGCTTCCGCGTGGAAGCGTTCGTTGCGGACCCAGAAGTAGCCGTCGTCGGCTCCTCGGCGCTCCTGGAGCGCGGTCGGTCCCATGCGCCACTCGACACCGGAAGTGGTGTCCACGATACGGGCGCTGGCGTCGGCGGCGAGCTCATACCGCAGACGCTCGTTCTGGAGCCGGACGACGGGCTCGCTCATCGCTCGTCTTCGTACGCCTGGTACGGTCGCTGCGTCGCGAGCTTGCCGCCGCTCACGTCAATCAGAGTCCCGGTGATGTACGACGCGAGGTCGGAAGCGAGGAAACAGAGGAGATTCACCACGTCGGTCGGCGTCTCCCAGCGACGCAGCGACAGCGTATCCAGCAACTGCTTCTGCTTGTCCTCCGGCTGCTTGTCGAAGTTGTTCATCCCCGTCGGAACCATGCCCGGCGCGTAGCAGTTCACCGTGACGTCCCAGGGCCCGAGCTCTCCGGCGAGCACCCGTGTAAAGTAGTGCACCGCCGCCTTCGACGACGCGTACGCGGCGCCACCGAGCGCCGGCACGATCGCGGCGAAGGAGGCTGCGTTGATGATGCGACCCGAGCGCTGCTTCTTCATGTGCGGAATGACCGCCTGGCACATGAGGAACGTGCCTCGCGTGTTCACGTCGTAGTTGAGATCCCAGGTCTCTACGGGGAGCGTTTCAACGGGCCCGCCCTTCGCGACGCCCGCGTTGTTCACGAGGATGTCGATGCGACCGTACCGCTCGACCGCCTTCTCGACGACCGCGCGGATCTGATCGGGTTCCCGCACGTCGCAGGCGAGCTGCACACCCTCAAAGCCTTCGGTCTCGAAGACCTTGCCCAGGTCGGCGAGCCGGTCGGCGTCCATGTCGATGCCCACGGTCTTCACGCCCTCGCGGCCGAAGGTCATCGCGATCTCGCGCCCTATGCCGGCGCCCGCGCCGGTCACGATTGCCACCTTGTCCTTCAGATCGATCTGCATGTCGATGTCTCCTTCCTGCTGCCCGCCGCGCTCTCTGCACCGCGGGCGTTGATCCAGTCTATCTTCCTTCGATTCGCACGTCCGGCGTGCGATCGATCTTCGCCCAGGGTGGCGGGCCACCCCCATCGTAGAAGAGCACGCTCTCGAGGTCTTTCTCGCTCGCGAGCCTGTCGAGCTCGCCGCGCAGGCGCGCAAACGCCGGAATCTCATCCGCCCGACGGTAGAGGTTGTCGAACTCGTCGGGATCGGCTTCTAGGTCGTAGAGCTCGTGGAATCCCTTCCCGTCGCGCTCGGCACGCACGTACTTGTGCGAGCGGTCGGCGATCATCACGAAGTGGTCGCGCTCGCTGAGCGCGAACGACCGCCCGCCCTCGTCGAGGAGCTCGGTGATCGGTCTCCCATCGCAGGCGAGCGCCCGCCCGAGGTCGAGCGGCCACGCGCCCGCCGCGTCGAGCAGTGTCGGCAGGACATCGACGGTCTGGACGATCGAGTCGCTGCGCTCCCCGGCGTGCAACCCGTCGGGGAAGCGCACGACGAAGGGGACGCGGGTCACCTGTTCGTACCCGCCGCCCTTGCCCCAGAAGCCGTGGTCACCGGCCATCTCACCGTGGTCGGCGGTGAAGACGACGAGGAGGTTCTCACCCCACTTCGCGCGCGCCGCCTCCACGATCCGGCCCACGTAGTCGTCGATCTGGACGCACGTCGCGTAGTAGGCGTGCCGCCACGCTCGCCAGTACGCCTCGTCGTAGTTGCGCTGATCGCGATCGGGCGCGTAGCCGTCGCCGTCGGCTATCCCGCCGGCGCCGTCCTTCGAGTGGAACTTGAGGTTGTCGTCAAACTCGCCTTCGCGCAGGCGGCGCGGCCGATCCCGACCCATGTCGACCGCCTCGTAGTACTTCGCCGGGGGGCTCAGAGGGTAGTGCGGCCCGCCGAAGGAAACCCACATGAAGGCGGGTTCTTCAACGTCGTAGCCCCGGATGTAGTCGAGCGATCGTTCGCCGACCCAGCTGTCGGGCTGCATCTCGTCAGGGCCGTCGAACGAGAAGACCGCGGGAAAGGGGATCTCCTC
>CAYLSS010000801.1:700-2977 GCA_964385765.1 uncultured Solibacteraceae bacterium | reverse complement strand
CGCCGTGTGCTGGATTTCCTGAGCGACTTTTCGGGGGGAGAACTGGTTGAGGAAGACTATCCGGAGGATCATCTCCCGACCCCCGGCGGAAGTGCGACGCTCGTCTACGAGATCATCCCGGAACCCTCGTTCGAGAATATCCATGACGGCGATCTGATCAATCGGTTCGGAATCCCGATTCGCGCCGTATTCGCTCAGCCCAACACCATTGGCTCGGCATCGGTGGAGTTGAGCTATGGTCCGCGAAACGACACCGGCGTTACGAGCGGTCCCGCTGCGGAGCCGCGGTTTTCCAACATCCTGGGCGCGGACAGCTTCTTCCCCGTGGTGGGAACCAGCACTATCGACTATGTCGGAATGCGCTTCACTCCAAGTGATCCGGCGCCGGTCACGGTGGAGAGGATGTTCGCTGAGGAAGCCGTGGTCAGCGACACGGTGGAGGTGATCGCCGGGGGATTCTGGCTCGAGGTGATACCCAAGGATGCCGGCGCAACCGACGTGCTCGAGTTCGCTGCGAATCCCGTTGGCCTGCCTCCCGGCCGCTACAACGGAGGAGTGAAGTTCCGTTTCGAAGGGGCGGAGGACCGGATCGCCATCATTCCTGTGATCCTGGACGTCAACCCGCCTCCCGAGATCGTCCTCGATACCACGACCGTGAATTTCCAGGCCGCCGTAGGCGGTCCCATGCCGGGCGCGCGCAATATCTTCCTCGGTAGCCGCAACAAGAATCTCGAATTTACCGTCGCCGCCTCGACCTCCTCCGGGGGGAACTGGCTCTTCGTTACTCCCGACTCGGGCCGCACTCCGGTCAACCTGCGGTTGAGCGTGAATGCTGCGGGCCTTGCGCCCGGCCGTTATGAAGGCGGCATCAGCGTGCGCGCCCCGAATGCCATCAATTCACCGCAGATCTTGCCGGTGGTCTTCACGCTCACGCCGCCGCTTCCGGTGTTTCAGTCCTCCGGCATCGTGAATGCCGCCAGTTTCCTCGGCGGCGGTGTCTCGCCCGGTGAACTGGTCACCATTTTCGGGCGCAACCTCGGCCCGGCCGAGCCGGCCGGAGCGGTCGTGGGGCCTGACGGACGCCTGGTGACGGAGGTCGCCGGAGTGCGCGTCCTTTTTGATGGTGTTCCGGCCCCGATCATCGCCGCCTCGGCGACACAGACGAGCGTCGTTGTGCCCTTCAATGTCCAGGGCAAGCCGTCTGTTGCTGTTCAGGTCGAAATCGACGGCTTCAAGTCCGAGGCTGTGAATGTCCCGGTCATGGGTACGTGGCCCGGCATCTTCTCCGCGAATTCGAGCGGCCAGGGGCAGGGCGCCATCCTGAACCAGGACGGGACACTGAACGCTCAGTCGAATCCGGCTCCGATCGGTTCCATCGTGTCGTTCTACCTGACCGGCGCCGGAGTCCTGGAACCGCCGCAACTCGATGGGACGGTCATTGCCGTCCCGAATCTGCCGGCGCCCGTGACGTCGCTAGTCGTCCGGATTGGCGGCGTTCCGGCTACGGTTGAGTTCTACGGCGGCGCTCCGGGCATCGTCGCCGGCGTAATTCAGGTCAACGCCCGTGTTCCTTCGACGCCAGGCGCCGCCGTCCCCCTGCAAGTCGAAATTGGCGGCAGGATCAGCAATATCGTGCTGATCTCTGTCGCTCAGCCGTAGTGCGGCGGAAAGACCACTCCCAGCCCGGTGTACGGGGGAAATGAGTTGACACGACATTGAATCAATCGTATGATTAAATCATTCGTATGAATAGTGAGGAGCTACACAGCGGAACGGCAGGCTCCACCCGGGAGCGGATCCTCGATGCTGCCGAGCGGCTGTTTGGCGAAAAAGGGGTCGGTGCGACTTCGCTTCGTTCGGTAATCTCCGAGGCGGACGTGAACCTTGCCGCCGTCCACTACCATTTCGGTTCCAAAGAGGAGCTCTTGAAGCAGGTAGTCCAGCGGCGAGCGGGGCCGGTGAATGAACTGCGCCTGGCCGCCCTGGATGCGCTGGAAGAGCAGTACGGCGACGAGCCCATTCCGGTCGAGGACCTGGTGAGAGCTTTTCTCGAGCCGATTGTCCGGCTGCTCAACAACGACGACCACGGATCGGCGTTTGCCAAGCTGATGGGCCGGCTGCTGGCGGAGCCGGACTACTTCTTTGGTCGAATCGCCCCGTCGGCGTTCGGGGAGGTTCGTGCCCGGTTCGCAGCGGCGTTTGGACGAACCCTGCCCCATCTACCGCCCGAGGAGCTAATGTGGCGGATCGTATTCTCGATGGGAACGGCGGCCTACA
>CAYLSS010000801.1:0-690 GCA_964385765.1 uncultured Solibacteraceae bacterium | reverse complement strand
GCGGGTTGCGGAGTATATCCCCGAATTCAGTGGGGGAACCTGTCGCCCGCCGGCTGCGGATTCGATGGTGAGCTGGATTATTGGGTTTGTTGTCGGCGGGATGCAGGCTCCACCGCGGGAGGCGGATTCTTGAAACATCATTTGGCGTGTGTACTTCTATTCTCGTTTTGCACGTGTCTGGCGGCGCAGCCGCTTCCGCTGAGCCTGAGGCAGGCCGTCGAGCTGGCGCTGGAGCCCGATGGCAGCGTCCGTCTGGAACTCGCGCTCGAGGCGATCGAGCAGGCGCGAGCGCGGAAAGGGCAGGCACGGGCATCGCTGCTCCCTAACATCGACGGCTACATGCAGTATGACGACAGAGTGGTTAACCTGCGGGCAATCGGCGTCAGCTTCGACCTTCCAGGGTTGCCGATTCAGACGCCCTCGAAGGTTGGTCCCTTCAATATCCTTGACGTTCGTGCCCGCGCGAACCAGACGGTCTTTTCGCTCAGCGCGATCCGACGCTTCCAGTCGGCGCAGGCCGGGCTTCATGCGTCCCGGGCGGCGGGCGACAACACCCGCGACCGCGTCGCTTCGGAGGTCTCGCGCGCCTATCTCGCCGCCCTGCGCGCCAAGGCCCGGCTTGAAGCCGCCCAATCCAACGTCGAACTGGCCGAAGAGTTGCTGGACCTAGTCGAGAATCAGAAAGCCGCC
>CAYLSS010000800.1:0-2982 GCA_964385765.1 uncultured Solibacteraceae bacterium | reverse complement strand
CAGCTCGTGCAGGAGAAACTGGCCTGGATGATCACCGAAATCACCAAGGCGCAATTGCTCGCCCTCCAAGTGGGCCGGCTCAAGGACGCGGGCAAGGCCGCCCCGGCTCATGTCTCGATGCTCAAGCGGAACAATGTCGCGATCGCCCTCGACTGCGCCCGGCTGAGCCGCGACCTGCTGGGCGCCAACGGCATCATGGACGAGTATCCCATCATGCGCCATATGGCCAACCTGGAGACCGTCAAAACCTATGAGGGCACTGACCACATCCACACCCTGATCATCGGCGAACGAGTAACCGGGATCCCGGCATATATATAGACGCCGCACCGACGGGGAAACGTGCTCGAGCAGGAGCAACGTCCAAGGAATCTGGATGGAGGAAGTGGACCTCACGTAAGCAGGACAGCAGAAGAAGGATCGACAGCTTTTGGACAGGATTTCAACATAAATTCCAAGTTGGAGTGGAGGGGGAGGAGGCAGAAATCAACAGCGTTTCAACAAGTTTTCCACACTGCCTCTTGGGCCGCTCGCCTCCGAATCGTGCGCCGGACGTTGGGGGGGCGAGACCTTAGCCACAGTGTCAGGCTGCTTCAGGAACCGTCGAGAGCATTCTTAGAAACGCGGCCTTGAAACGCTCCATCTCCTTGGGGGTCCCTATGGAGATGCGGGCATGGGTAGGCCAGCTTGGCCACGGACGTCCGATGTACACATTCTCGCCGGCCATGGCCCGAATCACCTTCTGAACCGGCCGCCTGGTGTCGACCATGAACTTACAGCTCTTTGACGGGGTCATCTTGAAGCCGTGCTTCTTCATGAACGCCGCCAGGTCATCGCGGAGGCCGGCTACCGCGGCTTTGCGCTCCGGAACGACGGTTTTGTCGAGGAGGCTGGCCTTGGCAGCCGCCATTGCGGTGGCGGGGAGGGCGCCGGCGCTGAATGATCGCATCTTGTCGAGCAGGTCGGGACGGCCGATAGCGTATCCGGCGCGCAGGCCGGCCATTCCGTAAATCTTCGAGAAGGTGCGGATAATGACGATGTCCTCGCCGGCCTTGACGAAATCAGTGCCCCAGGGCTCATCGCTGAAGTGAATGTAGGCTTCGTCGAGCAGCACCACCGACCCGGCGGGCTTGTTCTTCACCAGAGACTCGATCCGATCGCGCGGGGTGACGGTACCGGTTGGGTTGTTCGGGTTGCAGACATAGAAGAGCCCGGCGTCGTCGCCCGCGGCCAGCATTGCCGCGATGTCATGGCCGGCGTCCGGCTGACGCAGCGGGATGCGGGTCACCTTCGCGCCTACGAACTCCGCGGCGCGTGCGGCGGCTTCGTAGCCGGGGTCCACGGTGACCAGTCCCCGGCTTGGAGAAGTAAAAGCCAGCACGCAGTGATGGAGTCCGAGGCTTGATCCGGCGTAGGGCAGGACATAGTCGCGGCCAAGACCTTCCATCCCGGCGACAGTCTCCGCCAGTTCGTAGGTGAGGTGATACTGGTAGCGGCCGCCGGTCCGAGCCGCTTCATCCAGCGCGGCGAGCGCCGCCGCGCTAGGCCCGAGCGGGTTCTCATTCGCATTGATCTTCACCGCGCCGGGGGGCAGCGCGCGTCCGAGGCTCGAAAGCTGCGCCATCGCGGGTTCATCGAAGAACGGAAGCGCGGATCCCGCGGCCAGCAGGCTCATCGCCCGTGCCAGGCCACGCCGGGTGTAACCGCGCCGGAGTAAGTTCGACTGAAGATCGTGACTTAGCATGATCAGTTCCTCCCAGGAGGACGGTTATGAACGCCAACAGCAGGCCGGCGAGCGGCCGAGCCTCGCCGCCTGAACTGCGAGTAGGCTCAGATTAGCACACCTCGCAACTCCGGCAGCAGACCCTCGAGCGCGGCTCCCCCGGGCGGGCAGGAGTTCCCGGTTGGACGGCCCGCACACCCTCGCCCCACCGCGAGACAGGCAGCCAGCGTGTGACAGACCGCCGATCGTTCTATCCTGGTTGGCGATGATTCCAATTCTCCATTCCGTTTCTTACGCCGGCGTCTGGCCTGGACAGTCCCGGCTGACCCTGGACGAGTTCCTGGACAAGGCCGCCGATCTCGGCTTTCCCGGTGTGATGCTCATGGCTAAAAGGCCGCACATCTCGGTGCTCGACCATGACCCGGAGGCCTGCTCGCGGCTGCGCGATCGGATGGAAGTACTGGGACTGCGCTGCTTTGTGATCGCAGGCTACACCAACTTCAGCGCGGATGCCGAACATGGCGACATTCCGCACGTCGAAATGCAGATTCAGCATGTGACTGAGCTGGCCCGGATCGCCAGGGACCTGGGCGCGGGCGTGGTCCGCGTTTTCACCAGCTACGATCATCCCCGGATCCCGTACGCGCAACTCTTCGAGCGCAACGTTGTGGCGCTGCGCGAGTGCGCCCGGCGCGCGGCCGCCTTCAGCGTCACCGTCGGTGTCCAGAACCATCATGATCTTGCCGTGGACCATCGCTCCCAGCGCGACCTAGTTGACGCAGTCGGCGAGCCTAACTGCAAGCCGATCTTTGATGCCTGGTCGCCGGCGCTGCACTGTACCGACATCGTCGCCGCAGCGCGCGAGATGGCTCCGCTTACTTGCCATACCACCGCCGCCGACTACGAGCTTCGCCCGCGCTTCAAATA
Source organism: uncultured Solibacteraceae bacterium (assembly GCA_964385765.1). Classification (GTDB taxonomy): domain Bacteria; phylum Acidobacteriota; class Terriglobia; order Bryobacterales; family Bryobacteraceae; genus CAWELS01. The sequence goes on along the minus strand of CAYLSS010000800.1, from coordinate 332 downwards.
CGATACGGAGCTGATCAACTACACTCCCGCGACACCGTGGGTGCAGGCCGTTCCGATGGGTGATGGCTTCATCGACTACGCAGGCTTCTTCTCGGCCTTGCGCGAGGGCGGCTATGACGGTCCGGTGGGTTACGAGATGTGCGCTCCGATGCTCGGCGGCGGTTCGATGGACAACCTGGACCGGGCGGCCCGGCAATTTCTGTCGTTCATGGCGGAGTACGCGGAATGATCGCGGCAGCCGGTTCGGCCTGCCGCGGGACTGACACCGGCTCGACGCCGCTTATGGGCGCGATCGGATTGCCTTGGTCTTGGCGACCATCCGCAGCACCGAC
>CAYLSS010000799.1:0-2992 GCA_964385765.1 uncultured Solibacteraceae bacterium | reverse complement strand
AACCATGATCAACGCGATCATCGAATATTGCGCGCGGAAAAAGTTCCTCGTTCTCCTCTTGGCGGGTTTCCTGACCGCCTGGGGTGCGTGGGCGATCTACAACGTGTCGCTCGACGCTATTCCAGACCTCTCCGACGTTCAGGTTATCGTCTTCACCGAGTGGCCCGGCCGGAGCCCGGACCTAGTTGAAGATCAGATCACGTACCCGATCGTGACGTCACTGCTGGCGGCTCCGAAGGTCCAGTTCGTCCGCGCGCAGTCGTTCTTTGGATTGTCTTTCGTATACGTCATCTTCGACGACGGAACGGACATGTACTGGGCGCGCAGCCGGGTGATCGAGTACATGCAAAACATATCGGGGAACCTGCCGGAGGGCGCCACACCGGTGATCGGTCCCGACGCCACCGGTGTCGGCTGGGTCTACCAGTACGCCCTTGTGGACGAATCCGGCCAGCAGGATCTCCAGCAATTGCGAAGCTTCCAGGACTGGTACCTGCGCTACTGGCTCCAAGCGGTTCCCGGAGTGGCCGAAGTGGCAAGTGTCGGCGGCTACGTAAAGCAGTATCAGATCAACCTCGACCCCGACAAGCTGCGTGCGTACAAGGTCCCGCTGCGGCGGGTGATTGATGCTGTCCGGAGGAGCAACAACGATGTCGGTGGCAGGGTGATAGAGATCGCCACCACGGAGTACTTTGTCCGTGGCCGTGGCTACATTCAGTCGGTTCATGACCTGGAATCCGTGCCGGTGGGCACAGACGGACAGGGGACGCCGATCCTCCTGCGGGATCTCGGGCACATAACGCTCGGCCCTGACATGAGGCGGGGACTGGCGGAGTGGAACGGCCAAGGAGAGGTGGTCGGCGGCATCGTCGTGATGCGCTATGGGGAGAATGCCCTTGACGTGATCAGCCGCGTGAAGGAGCGGCTGGAAGAAGTCCAGGGATCATTGCCGCCCGGCGTTAGGGTCGTACCGGTCTACGACCGGTCGGAGCTGATCAACAGTTCGATCGATACCTTGAAGGACACCCTGAAGGAAGAGATCGCGGTCGTCAGCATCATCGTTGTTCTCTTCCTTCTGCATTTACCAAGTGCCCTGCTTCCGATCATCACGATTCCTATCGCCGTGGTTCTGTCGTTCATCCCGATGCACTACATGGGGCTCACGGCGAACATCATGTCGCTCGGGGGGATCGCGATCGCAATGGGCGCACTGGTAGACGCCGCCATCGTCGTTGTCGAGCAAGTTCGCAAGAAACTCGAGTACTGGGACGTTGAAGGACGCCGGCAGCCCCACGGAGAAGTCGTGATTCAGGCGGTGAAGGAGGTTGCCGGGCCGAGCTTCTTTTCGCTGCTCGTGATCGCGGTTTCGTTTCTTCCGATCTTTACTCTGGCGGGCCAGGAGGGGCGCCTGTTCAAGCCGCTCGCCTTCACGAAGAACTTCTCGATGGCCTTCGCGGCCGTGCTCGCCATCACACTGATGCCGGCGCTAATCAGCATGGTCACTCGCGTCGACCCGGTCACCTTTCGGCCTCGCTGGCTGGCCAAAATCGTAAACGTGGTCTGGATTGGGAAGATCCAGCCGGAAGAAAGACACCCGCTGAGCCGGCCTTTGATCGCGCTGTACCGGCCCGTCGTCAACGTTGTCCTGCGGTTCAAGTGGGTGGTCATCGCTCTGGCGCTCGTGATGGTCGTCCTCACGGTTCCTATCTACCTGCGCCTTGGATCGGAATTCATGCCGCCGCTCAATGAGGGTTCGATCCTGTTCATGCCGACCGCCGTACCGGGGATGTCCATCACTGAAGCGTCGCGGATTCTTCAGACACAGGATCGCATCCTCGCACAGTTCCCGGAGGTGCAGAGTGTGTTCGGCAAGATCGGCCGTTCGCGGACGCCCACTGACCCTGCCCCACTAAGCATGGTGGAAACGACTGTTCTCTTGAAACCCCAGGCTGAATGGCGGAAGGTTTCCGAACAACGCTGGTATTCGGCATGGGCGCCCGAGTTCCTCAAGCAGGCACTTCGGAACCTCTGGCCCGAAGTGCGTCCGATGACGTGGGATGAGCTCGTGGCCGACATGGGACCTCATGTCAAGTTTCCCGGCATGGCGAACATCTGGTGGATGCCGGTGCAGACGAGGACCGAGATGCTTGCAACTGGGATGCGCAGCAACCTCGGCATTAAGGTTTTTGGCGCTGACTTGGCCACGATTGAGCAGGTCGGTGTCCGTATCGAACAGGCCCTCAAGGACGTGGCGGGCACTCGGAGCGTGTTTGCCGAGAGAGTGGTCGGCGGCTACTACGTCGATTTCGACATCCGCCGCGAGGAGGCCGCTCGCTACGGTTTGACTGTGGGCGATGTGGAGGACGTGATTGAGACTGCCATAGGAGGAAAGAACATCACCCACACCGTCGAGGGGAGAGAACGATATCCCGTAAACGTGCGGTACCTTCGGGAACTGCGCGACAGCGCCGAAAAGCTGGCTGACGTCCTCGTAACAACTCCCACGGGAGCCGAAATCCCCGTGTCGCTCGTCGCTGACATCCATTACCGTAGGGGAGCCCCGCTAGTTCGCAACGAAAATGGCCAGCTAGTCGGCTACGTCTTCGTTGACGTGGCCGACAGGGACTACGAGGGCTACATACAGCAAGCCCAGCAGATCGTGCGGGATGAGGTGGATCTACCCGCGGGCTATCGGCTCGAATGGGCCGGTCAGTACAAGTACCTGCTCCGGTCCCGCGAGCATCTCAAGGTCATCCTGCCACTGACCCTGTTCATCATCGTCCTGCTCCTGTACTTCAACACGGGTTCGGTGATCAAGACCTGGATCGTGTTGTTGGCGGTGCCCTTCTCCGCCGTGGGGGCCGTCTGGCTCCTTTATCTGCTCGGCTACAACATGAGCATCGCCGTCTGGGTGGGTCTCATCGCCTTGCTCGGCGTGGATGCCGAAACGGGAGTATTCATGTTGCTCTACCTGGACCTGGCATATGAAGAC
>CAYLSS010000798.1:0-2995 GCA_964385765.1 uncultured Solibacteraceae bacterium | reverse complement strand
GGTTCTATCTCGTCCGGGGCGGGTGGGCCGTCACCGGGGGGCGCTTCGGGACCGGGCGCGAATCGGCAGGCGAACGGGGATGCGGGTAAGGCCATATACTTGCTGGACAAGTTGGGCGACGGAGAGAGTGACGGCCGGATCATCGCGATTGACCCGAATGCGGAAATCCCGGTAGTACGCGGCCGGGCCGAGTTGGGTCCGGCGCCCATGGGCGTAACTCTCGACCTCCGTCATGTCGCGCTCTCACCGGACGGCGCGCTGTTGGTTGTGAGTCAAAGGAACCCTTCGCCTCAATGGATCTTCGTCGATGCGTCTTCGCTCAATGTCGTGAAACGCCTTCCCGCGCCCGCCGGCCGCTATCCTCACCACGGCATCTTCTCCCCGGACGGCGCGTTCTTCTTCGCTACCAGCCATGACGACCCTTTTGGTCTCATCCCGAACATCGATGCGAGAATCCACGTGATCGATGCGCGGACTCTCACCGTCACCGGTGAGATCTCTCTGCCCGAGGAAACCCGGATAGCCGACCTGGCGATCACGCCTGACCAAGGATTGCTGTTCGCCGCTTCGGGACGCTTCATCCACGTCATCGATGTCGCAACCGGCACCTTCTCAGGGACAGTGGACGTATTGCGCTCAAGTCTCGATCCCCTGGGCTTTATGGGTGGTCAGTTCTCGAAGCTCGTAATGCACCCTGACGGCGATCGCTTCTACGCGGGCGACCTTCGTTTTCAAAAGGACGGAGTGGACCGCTATGCGATCGGCGAGTTTGACGTGAGGTCAGTTGCCCTGGTCGGCGAGATCGCTGTCGATAGGAGAACCAGCGATGCCGTGATGACGATTTCTCCCTCGGGTTTGCTGTTGTTCTACGGCTGGCTAACCAGAAGAGAAATCACGGTGATCACCACTGCGGCAAACGAAGTGATCGGCCCGCTGCCGATCGATTACGCGCTCGCTGGTTTGGTCACGGCGTAGCCCGCAACTCGTGACTGACATCGTTTTTGTGCTCCCCTACTTCGAGCAGCCGAGCCTTCCTCTCGGCCCGGTCGCCATTCACGCCTTCGGTGTGCTCGTTGTGGCGGCGGTCCTCACTGGCTGGCGGCTCACTATCTGGCGCGCACGCCACCTTGGGCTCGACCCGGACTTGGCCTCCCGCACCTGCAAGGCGATGGTGCTCGCCGGGTTCGCCGGAGCCTGGCTCGCCCGCACTCAGATTTACGCCCCGGGCTCGACTGGCGGCTTCTCTTCCTTCGGCGGCCTCATCGGCGGACTCGCCGCCGCACTTATCCTCCTCCGATCATCCGGCCGCACGCTCGACTACCTCGACGCCGTAGCCTCCGTCTTCCCCGTCGCCTGGTTCTTCGGCCGCGCCGGCTGCTTCCTCGCCCACGATCACCGCGGCGTCTTCTCGGAGAGCCTCCTCGCCGTCCGCTTCCCGGAAGGGCCGCGCTTTGATCTTGGCCTCGTCGAAATGCTCTTCATGATTCCGGTGGCTCTGCTGTTCCTGGTCCTCGACCGCCGCCCCCGTCCCCCCGGCTTCTACCTGGGCGCCTTCCTGACCTTCTACGGCCCCTTCCGCATCCTCCTGGACCGCCTCCACGAAGACCCGAATCCGGACCGCTGGTTTGGCGCGATCACCGCCCTCGCCGGCCTCGCAATCCTCGTACGGGTCCGCTCCGTTCGCGGCAGCGGCCTGAGCCGAGGTATGCTATCCTCGAACGTGAAACGGGATATCTCCGTCAAGTCCTTCTAATCAAGAGGTTTTCACATGTCCGGTCATTCCAAATGGGCGACCATTAAGCACAAGAAGGCCGCCACGGACGCCAAACGCGGCAAGGTCTTCACCCGCGTCATCAAGAAGATCACCATCGCCGCCCGCGCCGGGGGCGATCCTGACGCAAATCCCCGCCTGCGCACCGCCATCGCCGCTGCCAAGGCCGCATCCATGCCCGCCGACAACATCAAGCGCGCCATCGGGCGCGGCACCGGCGAGATCGCCGGCGGCGAACTGGAAGAGGTGATGTTCGAGGGCTACGGGGCCGGCGGCGCGGCAATCCTGGCGCTCACGGTGACCGACAATCGCAACACACGTCCGAGTCACAGCCCGTCGCCGAGGGCTCGTCCGCCAAGCCCACCTTGGTCCCCGAGCGAGCCCAGAAGCAGGGGGAAGATCCATACGAGGTAGCCGCCCCCGATTTCGCACAGCCCGGCCAAAAAGAAATAGAACAGCGAGCGAATCACCTCCACAGCATCCCTCCTTCGCCGCGGCGTCGTAGCCGCGCTTGGGATCGATTCGACTGTCGAGAGCGGACCTTGTTGGGTGATCGCTCGCCCGAACCGAAACCCCTCTTGGAAGAGTGTAGCCGAGCATGAATTCGCTGGGTAGCCAGAGATTAGCAGACGGCAGCTAGGCTTCGCCGACTCGTACCAGAGTCAGAATCTCTGCCGCGATTCGCTCCACCGCGCCCTCGGTGACCGGGCTGCTCCCCTTTTCGAAGCCAAGATCCGTGACCCTGAGATGGGCGAAGTTCTCGAATCCGCCTTTACGGAGAAGCTTGGCGGCACAGTCCGTGTCACAGCCGTCAATCGCGACGATCCTGTCCGCTGCCCGCATACTGTTGAGAATCGTTTCCACGCCAACGCCGCGCCGGTCGACGCCGCAGTGACAGACGGCGGGCTGACGCCGGGCATCGAGAAGCTGCTCGTGCAACCGATTCGCGTCATCATCGGCGGGTTCGAGGCGCAGGTGCGCTACGCCGGTCAGGCGCCGGGCTTGGTCGCGGGCGTGATCCAGATCAACGCCATCCCCGATCCGGCGACGCCGCCTGGCGCGCAAAACGTCATCCTGCAACTGGGGGAATCGCTCAGCCAGACAGGGCTGACGGCCTTTGTCCAGTGACGCCGTGGACCCCGATCTCCCGACCCGATTGCCCCTGGTCCCCTTTTCCCTGACCCGTAAGGCGGACGTCCACGTCCGCGCCCCCCAACGCTTCCG
>CAYLSS010000797.1:0-2995 GCA_964385765.1 uncultured Solibacteraceae bacterium | reverse complement strand
CGGTTGCACAGTCCACTTTGTCGATGAGCACCTCGATTCCGGACCGATCATCGTCCAGACCGCGGTGCGGGTGGAAAACAACGACACGGAAGAGACCCTGTCGGCCAGGATCCTCGAACAGGAACACCGGATTTACACCGAAGCGGTTAACATCGTGTTATCGGGGCGGTTTCGCATCGAGGGCCGTCGCGTGATCCTGGAGGATCAGCGTCCATGAATCGAAGAAGCTTTGTAGTAGCCGGGGCGCTTTCGGCGTCCCGGGTTGTCGGCGCCAATGATACGCTGCGGGGCGCCGTTATCGGCGCGGGGGGGCGCGGGCGCTTCCTGACAGCCCAATTCAAGGAACTCGGAGCCGAGATGGCCGCCGTGTGCGACGTCTACGAACCTCACCTCCAAGCCGGCCTGGACGAAGCATCGGCGGGGGCCAAACCCTATTCCGACTACCGGCGTCTGCTCGACGATGACAGCCTCGACTTTGTGATCGTGGCGACGCCCGATCACTGGCACGCGCAGATGACCATCGACGCAGTCGAGGCCGGCAAGGACGTCTATGTCGAAAAGCCGATGGCCCATACCATCGAGGAAGCCTTCGAGATGGTCAAGGCGACCCGCCGCACACGGCGCGTTGTGCAGGTGGGCACACAGCGCCGCAGTTCCCCACTGTTCCAGGAAGCGCGCCGGCTGATGAGCGACGCCGGGGAGGTGCACCTCGTGACGTCGCACTGGGTGAACCATCAAAGTTCATTGAGGGACCGTGAGATCGAGGGCAAGCTGGACTGGAAGAGCTGGCTTGGCGCGGCGCCGAACCGGGATCCCGATGCGACGCGCTTCTTCAACTGGTATTACTTCTGGGATTATTCAGGCGGCATGATGGTCGGCCAGGGAGCTCATATTATCGACGCCATCCAGTGGTTCACCGGCACCGCTTTTCCCGAGTCGGTCATCGCCAATGCGGCCCGCCCGAACATCGAGGGCGCCGAGGTTCCGGAAACCACCACCATCGCCATTACCTATCCGGAGAATCTGCTGGCCGTCTTCACTTGCGGCTACCAGGCGATGCGCTATCACCCCTACAATGACCAGATCAAGCAGTTCCACGGCGACCGCGCCCGCCTGGACGTAGGCCGCGAATGGTACACCCTCTATCCACAGAGCCGCGACATCGAGATGCGCCCCGAGGTGAAGGAAAGCCGGCCGGGCAGCTTCGGTCCGGCCACGATCGAGCACATCCGCAATTTCTTTGCCTGCATTAAGAGTCGTGAGGATCCAAATGCCACGGTCGAGATGGGCATGTGGACGACCGTGGCGCTCGCGATGGCGATGGAGTCGCTGCGCAAGGGCGTGCGTGTCGGCTATGACCGGCGCACCCAGAAGATGGTCGCTCCCGCCTGATCCCGGCCATCGGCGGGCGGATAGTCCGAAGCAGTGATTCGCGGCCCGGCCGCGAGGGTCAGACCAAAGCGCCGCTACTCCCTATCGAACCGGGGCGTGTAGCCGCCCTTTGGGAGCCTGATCCGAAGCTCGCCGGACTCTGCATTCCGCTCGTAGTACAGGTCGAGCTTATGTCTCAGACGCCGGGCTTCCACCCGCTCTTCGGAATATGGCGTAAGGAGGTTACTCCAGAGTAGTCCAAAGAGTGGCCGGAGCAATGGCAAACGCGAGACGGCAGGGGAAGGCCGGCGCAGAGGATCACCGGCAGTCAGCCAGCGCCTCTTCCAGGTTCTCGAGATCGGCTTCGTTGTTGTAGTAGTGCGTGGATACGCGAAGATAACCGTGACGCGCCGAGACCAGGATGCGGCGCTCCTTGAGTGAATGGGCGAGGGCGGAGGCGTCCCGGTCGTCAAACCGGGCGGCGACCACCGGAGAATCGTGGTGCGGGGCCTCGTCAGAGAGCAACGCCGCGCCCGCCCGGCGCAGCACGGCACGTGCTTTCTCGGCCAGTTCAACCACGCGCCGTTCCACCGCCTCCGGTCCCAACCGCAGCACGAGATCGACCGAGGCGCCCATTCCGAAGATCGAGGGGAAGCTCAGCATCCCGCCTTCGTAGCGTTCGGCAGCGGCGGAGAATTCCGGCATTCCGTGGTGCAGGTTGTCCACCCTGCGCCAGTCCTTGTGGCTGCGCCAGCCGATTACGCTTGGAGCGATCGCTTCCCGCACGTCCGGCCGGACATAGACGAAGCCTGATCCGGTTGGACCGAGCAACCATTTATAGGCATCGACTCCCAGCATCGCCGGCTGGATGAGCCCGGCGTCGAACTGGAGGGCGCCCAGGCTCTGGGTGCCGTCCACGTAAAGCAGCACGCCGCGCTCGCGCAGGTACTCCGACAGCTCTCGAATCGGAGGCCGGAAGCCCGTAATGTAGTTGACCGTGCTGAGCATGACCAGCCGGGTCCGGGGCGTCACCTCCTCGCGCAGCCGGTCCCACGTCGTCTCCACCGTCTCCACCTCCCGGCGGCGAAGGACGGCGGGGTTGTACAGGTTGTTGGGAAACTCGTTGGCAAGGGTGATCACGCGATCACCGGGACGCCAGTCCAGGCCGTTGAGCAGGATGGCCATTGCCGAGGCGGCGTTCGTGACAAAAGCGATGTCCTCGGCGCCGGCGTGAACCAGTCGCGCGACGCTCCGCCGAACGTCATCGGCCTGGGTGAACCAGTCGAGGAAGTTCCAGCATGCGTAGCGGTCACGATGGGCGAAGTGGGCGGCCACCGTCTCGGTCGCCTGCCGGGGAAGTTGCCCGAAGGTGGCCGTATTCAGAAAGGTCCAGTTCTCCAGCGCGGGGAAACAGGCCCGGACAGCGGACCAATCCACCTCGGTCGCGCTCATGATGCTTCCATCTTGCCGCGCACGAAGTCGATGGCGCCCTCGATCGGGACGTCCTCACGCGCTCCGGTGCGGCGCTCGGTGATTTCGACCAGGCCCTCGGAGAGCTTCTTGCCGAGAACGATGCGGAGAGGGATTCCGATGAGATCGGCATCCTTGAACTTGACCCCAGGCC
>CAYLSS010000796.1:0-3009 GCA_964385765.1 uncultured Solibacteraceae bacterium | reverse complement strand
ATGGTCGCGTAGACCCAACCCCGGGCCACCACTTCCGGCTCGGCCCCCATGAGCCGCAACAGGTCCCGCGAGAACAGCATGGCCGGAACACCAATACTCACAGCCAGGAATACGGCCAGGAACACGGCCTGCATGGCGGCGACCCCGGCGGCCTCGCGGTCCTTTTCGCCGACACGCCGGGCCACCATGGCCGTGGTCGACATCGACAGTCCGATGGCGATCGAATAGACGAGCACCATCAATGCTTCGGTCAGGCCGACGGTCGCCGTGGCCGACGGACCAAGCTTGGCGACAAAAAAGACATCGACAATCGCGAACAGCGATTCCATCGACATCTCCAGCACCATCGGGATCGAAAGCAGCAGAATCGCCCGGGCGAGATTTCCCTCCGTGAAATCCTGCTCGCTGCCGCGGATCGCCTCCCGGATCGACTCCCACAATCCGGGAGGCGTTTTCACTCCTTCTGCGACGGAACTCATAACGCGTTCTCCTCAACGCTGCCACCAGCGCCCGAACCCCACGAACGGGCGCGCGAAAACGGGACTACTAACTTACTGCGCGGAAAAGAGTTTGGGGCCGACCTTTAACGGGCGAGGGCGACATCGGCTGCGATGCCAAACGTCTTGGCCGAGTCGGTCGGATTCACGGCGATTGTTTCAGCGACGTTATACATCGAAGCCTCTCTTGGTGACCCTCGATAGGGGAGTGCTTCATCAGGATACAACAACCGAACAAGTTAGGCCAGCAATTCCAGCGCGACTGCCGTGACTTTTTCCGAGGAGACGCCTTGCATGCAGCGGTGGTCAATGGGACATTCGCGGAGTTTGCAGGGGGCGCACTCGACCGGTTGGCGGACGATTCGCGCCAGCGGGCCGGTGGGTCCGGTCGCGATATGGTCGGTGGCGCCAAACACGGCCACGGTCGGAACGCCGGCCGCTGAGGCGATGTGCATCGCGCCGGAGTCATTTGTGAGAAAGAGACGGCAGGCGGCGGCCAGATCGATGAACTCGGCGAGCGAGGTTCGACCAGCCATGTTCCGAACCGGCACGCCGTATCCGGAGAGCGCGCGGGCCACTTTGTCGCAGAGCGGGCGCTCGCCCGCCGAGCCGAAGACCGCCACCCCCGCATCGAGCACGGCGGCCAATTGATGCGCGCTCGCGGCGAAGCGGTCCGGCAACCATTGTTTCGCACTGCCGAACGCCGCCCCGGGACTAACGCCGATCACCGCGCCCCCCAGGCCCTCCGCGTCGAACCTCTCCCGTCCGGCGCAGCGCGCCTCATCGCGTCCATCCAGGCGAATGGCGACAACCTCCTCCACCTTCTCCAGAATGCCGGCCCGATGCAGCATGGCCAGATAGTGGTGGCTTTCATGCGGAGGATATTCGCCCGGTTTGGAGACAGGAATCGCATCGGTCAGCAGCAGTCCCCGGCCGTCCCGGTCGTAGCCGATGCGCCGCGGAATCCGAGCCAGCCAGGCGAGCAAGGCGGCTTCAAAGGCGTTCTGAAACAGGATCGCAGCGTCGAATCGTTCCTCTTTGAGCTGCTGCGCGATCCGCCATTTCGCCCGCCAGCCGCGGGTTCCGCTCTCTCCCATATAGGGGATTACCTGATCGGCGAATCGCTCGCGGGCGTAGATGTCGGCGACCCAGGGCCGCGCCAGCACGCAGATCTCCGCTGCCGGGTAGCGCTTGCGGAGCGCTTGCAGCGCCGGCAGCGACATCACCGCGTCACCTACCCAGTTAGTGGCGCGAACCAGGATGCGAGAGAAGCTCATCAAGCCCCCGGCCTCATGATAACAGCCCTCCAGACCTTCTTAACCACATGCGATTGGGCCGCCCTTTTCGGCCGCCGGAACATAACCGCGCCCCCTCCGCATGAAGTTGCTTTCCGCGCCGTCCGATAGCGAGACAGGAAGGGCCCCTCCAGAAACCCGTATGGTTGTAGGAGGAGGTTGGCATGGACAACCGATGGCGAAATGACGCTTCATTCGACTTCAGGGACCTGGATCTCAAGCGTTTGGCGCAGACCAAGTTGCCCTGGATTCTGGCGGTGGTGATTGCACTGCCGCTCCTTGTGTTCGTATTCAAGGCCTTCGTGATCGTGGGCGCCGGCGAGCGCGCGGTGATCTACAGCAAGCTCACCGGCGTCCGCGAGGGGCAGCTCAACGAAGGTCTACATCTCAACGTCCCCGTGCTGTGGGAACCGATCATCTATGATGTCAAGGCGATGACCTACACAATGAGCGCTCAGGAGCGCGAAGGAGAGATAAGCGGCGACGATTCGCTGCTCGCCCTCACCGCCGACGGTCTTCCTGTACGACTCGATATCTCGATCCGCTTCCACGTGTCCCCCGATGAAGTGTGGAGACTCCACAAGGAAATCGGACCGCGCTACCTAACCAAGATCGTTCGCCCGGTCACTCGCAGCGACATCCGCATGGTGCTCGCCCGGTTCACGGTCACGCAAGTCTATTCGGGAGCGCGGCAGGAGATCATCAACCAGATTCGCGAAATGCTCGAACCGAAGTTCCGGGACGCCTACCTGGTGCTCGACGAGGTCCTGCTGCGCGACGTCCGGTTTTCCGAGGAGTTCCAGCAGGCTATCGAGCAGAAGCAGGTGGCTCAACAGGAGGCCAAGCGGATGGTGTTCGTCTTGCAGCAGGCGGCGCTCGAGCGGGAGCGCCGGATCGTGGAGGCCAAGGGAGAAGCCGGCGCGATTCAGCTCCGGGCGGAGGCGCTGTCGCGCAATCCGCAGCTTGTCCAGTACGAGTACGTGCGTAATCTGCCCGCGGGGGTCAAGACGGTGATCGCCGACGCCAACACGATCATTAACTTCAGCAACCTGTTCACTGAGCAGGCAGCACGTTGAGAAGGGGTAAAGATGAATAAACAAATACGATTACTGATCATTCTGGGTGTTGTGCTGCTCCTCGGCTTCCTGGTCTTCCGGCCGTTTGTGATCGTGCCGGCAGGAAATCGCGCGGTCGTCTTCAGCCTCACCGCGGGTGTG
>CAYLSS010000795.1:0-3010 GCA_964385765.1 uncultured Solibacteraceae bacterium | reverse complement strand
GAGGTGGACGCCATCGACGTGATCAGCAACAACCCGGAGGAAGTCGCGCAGCAGATCTGGTACCGGCTGCTCAACTGCGGTTTCCAACTGGGTGCTTCGGCCGGGACCGACGCTTTCACCAATGTCGCCGACCACTACACCCCCGGCGGCGGCCGCGTCTATGTCAGAGTCGATGGCGCGTTCCACCATCGCAAGTGGCTCCAGGCCTATAAACAGGGCCGCTCATTCGCGAGTAACGGGCCGGTCATCGACTTCACCGTCGATGGCGAAGGGCCGGGAAGCCGTTTGCAGGTTGAGTCCGGCCGGACCGTGACGGTGAAGGCGCGTGTCCGCACCCTGGTCCCGCTTGACCGCATCGAGCTCGTCGTCAACGGTCACGCCGTCATCTCCCGCGACGGTGGACCCAAGGAGGTGCTCATCGACGAGCAGATCCGGATCTCGGAAAGCTCATGGCTGGCTGTTCGCGCCACGGGTCCGTGGCACCGGCTCATCCTGAACGACGCAGCCGCGTTTGCGCATAGCAGTCCGGTCTATATCGATGTCGGCGGCCGGCCCGTCCGGAAGGTCGATGACATCCGGTTCTATGCCGCCTGGATCGAAGGATTGATCGGGATGGTCGAACAGCGCGGGAAATTCGAAAGTGAAGAGCACAAGCGGGAAGTCATCGAGCTGTTCGAGCGAGCCCGGCGGAAGTATCTCGACCTGGATGCCGGCCGTTGACCGCAAACAACGCGGTGCGGCCGGCTCGAGTGCGGATTGGGGGGGACTATATCAGACGGCCTCGCGCCCGAGCAATCTGGCGGCGTTGTAGCGCGTCAACTTGTCAAGCCAGCGGCGGCGAAGCCCGGCCGACCGCACTACCGCCGGGAAGGGGGAAGCGCGGCGGAAGAAAATATCTCGCGTGCTGGACAGGGCTACACTGGAAGATGCCTGTCAGGCACAACGGGGACCACGATGACTCTGAATAGCTACACGATCACGCAAGGTCGAGACCGCGCTGGGGCGCGCGCCATGCTCAAGGCCATTGGATTTACCGACGACGACCTCAAGAAGCCCATCATCGGCGTCGCCAACACCTGGATCGAGACAATGCCCTGCAACTACAACCTGCGGGATCTCGCCGTGAAGGTGAAAGATGGCATCCGCGCGGCGGGCGCCACGCCAATGGAGTTCAATACCATTGCCATCAGCGATGGCGTCACCATGGGCACCGAAGGGATGAAGGCTTCGCTGGTGAGCCGCGACATGATCGCGGACTCCATCGAGCTGCTCGTCCGCGGGCACATGTTCGACGGCGTGGTCGCGCTAGTCGCCTGCGACAAGACCATTCCCGGCGCTGCCATGGCCCTGCTGCGGCTCAACGTACCGGGAGTGATTCTCTACGGTGGATCGATCCTGCCAGGCCAGTACAAGGGCAAGGACATCACCCTGCAGGAGGTGTACGAAGCGATTGGAGCGAACGCCGCCGGGAAGGTCTCTGACGAAGAGCTGCTGGAGCTCGAAAACGTTGCCTGTCCGGGACCGGGAGCCTGCGGCGGGCAGTTCACCGCGAACACCATGGCGACAGTGATGGAGGTCATCGGGCTGGCGCCCTTCGGGACTGCGTCCGTGCCACAGGTGGATCCCCGCAAGAATGACGTCGCCAGACGCTGCGGCGAGATCGTGGTTGGCGCGGTCAACAACAACCTGCGCCCCAGAGACATCGCCACCCGCGCCGCATTCGAGAATGCTATCGCATCAGTAGCCGCGTCGGGAGGATCGACGAACGCCGTCCTGCACTTGCTCGCCATGGCGCGCGAAGCCGAAGTGCCGCTCGAGATCGACGACTTCCAGACAATCAGCGCGAAAACCCCACTCCTGGTCGACTTGAAACCGGCAGGCAGATTCGTGGCGGTCGATGTCGACAAGGCCGGCGGGATTCCCGTCATCGCGAAACGGCTCCTGGATGGCGGCTTCGCCGACGGCTCGGTGATGACCGTGACCGGCCGCACACTCGCCGAGGAGGCCGCCGAGGCCGCCGAAACTCCAGGACAGGAGGTGATCCGCCCGCTATCCGATCCGCTCAAGACATCCGGCGGCCTGGTGATTTTGCGCGGCAGCCTCGCCCCCGACGGTTGCGTCATCAAGGTGACCGGCATCGCCCGCAAAGAGCATCGGGGACCGGCTCGCGTGTTCGACCGTGAGGAAGACGCGATGGCGGCGGTCACCAGCGGCCGGATCAATCCGGGCGACGTGGTTGTCATCCGTTATGAGGGTCCAAAAGGCGGACCTGGCATGCGCGAAATGCTCGGCGTCACCAGTGCGATTATGGGTGCCGGCCTCGGTGAATCGGTGGCATTGCTGACCGATGGCCGCTTCAGCGGCGCCACGCGCGGATTCATGATTGGTCACGTCGCGCCCGAGGCGGTGGATGATGGACCCATCGGCCTGGTTCACGAAGGCGACTTCATCAACATAGACTTGCAGCGGCGCACCATCGATCTCGAGGTCGCCGGCGACGTGCTGGCCGCGCGGCGCCGGGAATGGCGCGCCCCCGAGCCGAAGTACAAGACTGGTGTCTTTGCGAAATATGTAAAGACAGTCTCCTCCGCTGCACGAGGAGCCGTCACGAGCGGAGTCTAACCCTAAGGAAGGTGGGATTCAAGGAGCGGGATGAACCCGCTCCTCCGCCCTATACGTGCGGCTCGAGCATCTTCTCGACGTCGGTCTTCCCTACCGCGCCGACTTTCTGTTCGACCACCTGTCCATCTTTAAAAAGCAACAGCGTCGGAATTCCGCGAATGTTGTAGCGGGCCGCCGTGTTGTTATTGTTATCCACGTTCAGCTTGCCGACCTTGACCTTGCCGACATATTGCTCGGCAATCGTTTCAATCGTCGGAGCCATCATGCGGCAGGGACCGCACCATTCCGCCCAGAAGTCCACCAGGACGGGGACATCGGAGCTCAAAACCTCTTGGTCGAATGCGTTATCGGTAAATGTGAGCGTGTTTTCGGAAGCCATGGAACCTCT
>CAYLSS010000794.1:0-3011 GCA_964385765.1 uncultured Solibacteraceae bacterium | reverse complement strand
CCCGGTACGGGCGGCATCGTAGCCCAGCCGGGCCGACAAAGGCAGGCCCGATGCGTAGCTTCCAATCACGCCGATCTGCCAGCCGCCAAGCAGAACGCCTGCCACGCTGCCGGCAAAGGGGGAGGGCAGTTCCCAGATGCCACTGCCGACGAACGAGTGGCGTACATCGTGAGACGACAATCCTCGATTCAGGCGGGGACTGGTATTGACCGGGAGAGGGGAATAGTTGGACGCTTCGCTTGGCGAGAAGAAGTTGGAGCTTTCATCCAGGCTCTTCGAGAAAGTGTAGGAGGTTCGCACCTGAAACCCATCCCGAAACCGCCGCTGGAACCTCACGTGAAGCCCGTGATACGAGGAGGCGGCATTGAAAGTCCGGTTGCGAATGTGGCCGAACCGTGGGTTGACCCGCTGGCCGTTCTCCGGAAAGAAGAGACGGCCATCCGGCATGACGACCGGCACGACGAGATTCCCGTCCTCGGTGATCGATGAGAGGTTGCGTCCCGCGGATCCGATATAGGCGAGCCGCAGCGCGGAGTCCCCCCAGAGTTCCTGCTCCAGGTTGAGGTTCCACTGATGAACCAACGGCTGGTTGAGGTCGTGCTCGATGCGCTCGATGCGCAGATCCTCATCCGGGTTCGTTACCAGGGCGGCGGCCCCCCTGGAAGGGAAGTCGCCCGGATTGAGATCGTCTGTCGCTCCGCGTTTGAAGAACGGGGGATTGCGGACTCCGGCGATCAGAAGGAAGTGGGAACTCAGCAGGTCGGGGAACAGCCCGTAGCCGCCGCGGACTACCGTCCGTCCGCTGCCGTGGAGGTTTAGGGCGAAGCCGATGCGAGGTGAGAAGATCTTGCGCGAAGGGTTGTTGAACAGCGGATCTCCGACTCGCATCTCGGAGCTTTCGAGCTGGTCGAGGTTGGCGATCTTGCCGTCCGCCTCCGTCGGCACGGTGGCCCACTCATGCCGGAGGCCCAGATCCACAGTCAGGCGCTGGGTCGCCCGCCAGGTGTCCTGGATGTACCACGCTCCGATCCATTGGCGGAAACGGCGCTTTGTGTCCGAACCGGGGAACTGGGCCCGGAACCGATCGGGATCATTGGTCAGAAACTGCCGGATGCTGCGAAAACGGTACTCGCCGCTCACGCGGTTCTGACTATCAGTGTTGAAGTAGGACTTCTCGAGCCGCCCGCCGAACTTCACCGAGTGAGGGCCGTGAATCCAGGCGACCTCGTCGGAAAACTGAAGCGAGTCCAAACTGTTGATGTCGGTGTCCAGGGCGCCGCTGCCGCCGGGGAAGTCAGTCAGGCCCGAAACCAGGATCACGCCGACCACATCGCTGTCGGGCAGGAACGCCAGGTCCGGGTTATCCGTCGCCGACACGTTACTGGTCACCTCACCGCTGACGGCACTGAAGCGGGAGAAGCCGAACCGGACTGTATTGAGCCAGCTCTGGGAGAAGATATGTGATTCCTCGACCGCCAGTGACTGGGGCCGGGATGCCGCCTCACGCCGGCCCAACGCGAAATCCGTTTCGTCGGCGCGGATGCCATCGTCGAAGGTATAGCGAACAAACAGCCGGTCCGCATCGTTCAAGTTGAAATCGACCCTGGTGGTGACGAAGTCCTGCCGTCCGACCTCATCGTTCGGGAATTTGAAGAGTCCGGTGTCTCCGAACACCTCCGCGTTAGGCAGGGGATAAAGCTCCGCCACCTGGGCCATCACCGGATCGACGGAGACGGTCCCACTGCTGAGCTCTCCACGCCGCGCCGCCGCGCTCAGCGTCGTGTTGATGGTCGTGTTACCGCGCGCCTCGCGGAGGGCTTCATAGTTAACGAAGAAGAACGCCTTGTTGGGGGCGATGGGTCCGCCCAGCGATCCACCGAACTGGTGGCGGCGGAACTCGGGCGGCGCTCCCGGATCGAAATAGTTGCGAGCATCGAGGTTATCGTTCCGGTGAAAGTAGAACGCGGAACCGTGGAAGTCATTCCCTCCGGAACGGGTGACGGCGCTGATCATCCCCCCGGCGGCCCGGCCAAACTGCGCGCTCGCGGCGCTGCTCTGGAGGCTGAACTCCCGAACCGCATCCACTCCGAGATTGACCCCGTTGACGCTGCCCGGCGCGGAGCCGGTGAACGAAACGAGGGTGACACCATCCTGCTGATAGCCGTTCTGATAAGGTCGCGACCCGGCGACGCTGATTTGGATCCCGTACCCTGTGTTGAATCCGCGGGCCTGCGATCGGACAAGCGGCACACCGGCCTCGAGTGTTGCGAGTTGGATGTAGTCCCGGCCATTGAGGGGCAGCTCTTCGATGGTCCGGCTATCGACCAGCGTCGATACGGTCGAGGGCGCGGTCGGAATCAGGTGCGCTTCCGCGGTGACCTCAACCGACTCCGACACCTGGCTCACGAGCACGTGCTCGATCACGAGTTCCCGATCCAGCTCCAGGGTGATCCCGCCGGCCATGCTCTCGCGGTAGCCCGGTTTGCCGGCGCTGACTTCGTAGTCGCCTACTTCGAGCAGCGTGGCTCGGTATGTCCCCGCGTCACCGGTCGTCACCGTCCGCATCTGGCCGGTCCCGATATGCCGGATGCGGATCGCGGCGCCTGCTATTCCGACGCCGTTCTCGTCAGTGACGAAGCCGGAGATCGCACTCGTGCGAACCTGGCTTGGCCCCCTCAAAGGAAACGCTAAACTGATAACCAGGGACAGAAAGAGTACAGCCCGCAAAGGAATCTCCTCCGTCTTGGAACGCAGCCTTCTTAGTGTAGCATCGGTAGCGGATTCGGAAGGCACCCGCTGAAGGTGGCTCATGTGCTTGGACCGCTTACGTTTGGCGGGCTTCAGGCGATCGTTCTCCACATCATCAAGGGGCTTCGGAGCCCGGCGTTCTCGCACGTCGTGATTTCTCAGAACGAGGAACCCGGCCCATGGTACTCGGATTTCGCGCAAAGCGCCAGGGTCCACCTGTGCACGCCAGCGAGGAAAGACGTGGTCCGGTTCGCGCGCGCTCT
>CAYLSS010000793.1:0-3012 GCA_964385765.1 uncultured Solibacteraceae bacterium | reverse complement strand
TGGCGGGGAACAGCCCCCATCAACAACTCGAACCACGGCATCTGGCCCACCGGCGGGGCCTGGCTCTGCCAGCAGCTCTGGCAGCACTACCTCTTCAGCGGCGACCGCAGCTTCCTCCGCGCCACCGCCTATCCGCTCATGAAGGAAGCGGCGCTGTTCTTCGTCGATTTCCTGGTCGAGCATCCGAACAAGGGTTGGCTGATCTCGGGGCCCAGCAATTCACCCGAAAACGGCGGACTCGTCATGGGGCCCACCATGGACCATCAGATCATCCGCAACCTCTTCGCCAACGTGATCGCCGCCGGCGAGATCCTCGAGGTCGATCCGGATCTGCGCCGGCAACTCACCACTCTGCGTTCCAGGATCGCGCCGAATCAGATCGGACGCCTCGGCCAGCTTCAGGAATGGCTCGAGGATATCGACGATCCGGAGAACAAGCACCGACACGTCTCTCACCTCTGGGGCCTGCATCCAGGCGTCGAGATCACTCCGCTGGGCACGCCGGAGCTGTTCGCCGCGGCCCGGAAATCACTCGAGTTCCGCGGCGACGGCGCCACCGGCTGGTCCATGGGCTGGAAGGTCAACTTCTGGGCGCGCCTCCTCGACGGCGACCACGCCCTCTTGCTGCTGAAGAACCTCATCCAACCGGTGCCGGAAGACCCCGCCCCCGGAGGCCGGCGCGGCGGCCTCTATGCGAACCTGTTCGACGCCCATCCACCCTTCCAGATCGACGGCAATTTCGGCGCCACGGCGGGAATAGCCGAAATGCTGCTGCAAAGCCACGACCCCCATGGCGCCCCAGAAAACCTGAGCGATGTGCAGACCGGCAAGTCCGGCTTCCTCCACCTGCTGCCCGCGCTCCCGTCGGAATGGTCCGGTGGCAAAGTCACCGGACTCCGCGCCCGCGGCGGCTTCGAAGTCGACCTGGAATGGTCCGCGGGCCGCCTGGTCCGGGCCGGCATCATCTCCCGCCTGGGCAAGCCCCTCACCCTCCGCTATGACGGCCGGGAAATCACCTTCGCCACCAAACCCGGCGCCACCTACGTGGTGAACCGAGACCTTGCCGCCCGGGAGGCGGGGACATCGAAATGAAGCGTAGCGGTAACGCCTCCCCACCCGTCGCGGGGTATCCTGAAGATTGAGCCACAGCGATCCGACGTCGAGCCGAATTCCGAGCTCGGACGTCACGGCCGCCCCTGAATCGCCCGTCCAGCTACCCACCACGGCCGCCTCGCCCCTCGAACGCTGGAAGCATACTTTCCGAGCTCTCCGGCATCGGAACTTCCGCATCTTCATCGGCGGGCAGGCCGTCTCGCTGATCGGTACCTGGATGCAGAATCTCGCCCAGGCGTGGCTCATCTATCGGCTCACCGGCTCGGAATTGCTGGTCGGCGCCCTCGGCTTCTGCGCCCACGGCCCGGTCCTCCTGCTCGGCCCGATTGCCGGCATCTTCGCCGACCGCTTTTCGCGGCGCCGCATTGTCATCCTCACCCAGCTATCGTTCCTGGTCCAGGCCGCGCTGCTCGCCTGGCTGACGCTCACGGGTCGGGTCGAACCGGCACATGTCTTCGTGCTCGCCGTCATGTGGGGCGTCATTAACGCCTTCGACATTCCGGCGCGGCAGTCCCTCTACATCCACATGGTCGGCAAGGAGGATCTGATTAATGCGATCTCGCTGAACTCGGTCACGTTCAATACGGCGCGGTTCTCCGGTCCCGCAATCGCCGGGCTGATTGTAGCGGCCTTCGGCGAGGGAATCTGCTTCCTGGTCAACTGCGGGACCTTCCTTGCGGTCCTCGCGTCGCTGTTCCTGCTCCGGCTTCCCCCGACGGTTCGGCTCAAGAAGTTCGACTCTCCGTGGGCTCATCTCCAGGAAGGCTTCCGGTACGTGATGGGCCGTCGACCGCTGATGGCACTACTCGGCATCAACACGGCCATGAATATGACACGGGCTCCCGCCGTCGCCCTGCTGCCGTTCTTCGCTGACGCCATCTTCGGCCGGGGGGCGACCGGCCTCGGCTTCCTCACCGGCGCGGCCGGAATCGGGGCCGTCCTTGGCACTCTCGGCCTAGCCCGGCGCACCCATGCGAGGGGACTCCCGGACATCGTCTTCCAAAGCGCCCTCACCACCGGCGCATGCCTCATCCTGTTCGCCTGGTCGCCGGTCTTCGCCCTCTCGATGGCCCTCTTCGCCGTGATCGGCTTCAGCCATATGCGCCAGAACGCTTCGACCAATACGGCGATACAGACCCTGATTCCCGACGAGTACCGCGGGCGGATCATGGCGCTCTATTCGATGACCGTCGTCGGCGTGCTTCCGCTCGGACACATCATGGGCGGCGCCGTGGCCGAGCGCTTCGGCGCCCGCTGGACGGTCTTCGCCGGTGGTACCCTGTGCTTAACCGCCGCCATCGCGTTCCGGCGCGCCCTGCCGGCTATCCATCGAGCCCTCGAAGAGGCCATACACGAATCATGATCTACCGTCTTCTCGCCGTCCTCCTGCTCGTCGCCGGCATCTCGCCGCTCGGCGCTGAAGACCCCGCTCAAACGCATCCGGCGTTTAGCCGCATCGAGGAGATCGTCGCCGAACTGTCCGAGATTACCGGCCTCGAACCCAAGCGAAGCGTTCCCTTTGCGGCCATACACCGCGACGAATTGAAGGCATTCCTCGAAGAGCGAATCGCCGATCACGTCAAGCCCGAGGAAATTCGCATCGAGGAACTCGTCCTCAAGAAGTTCGGCTTCGTCCCCCAGGACTTCAATCTGAAAGAGATGATGATTGAGCTCTATGCCGAACAGGCCGCCGCCTTCTATGACTTCCGCAAAAAGAAGCTTTTCCTGCTCGAATCCGATGACCTCGCCATGCAGGAATCGGCGCTGGCTCACGAGCTCGCCCATGCCCTGGCGGATCAGCATTTCGAACTCGAACAATACCTTGAAGGCGCCGGCGAAGACGATGACGCCGCGATGGCGCGGATGGCGGTCATGGAGGGCCAGGCCACCTGGGTGATG
>CAYLSS010000792.1:0-3022 GCA_964385765.1 uncultured Solibacteraceae bacterium | reverse complement strand
CTCGGAGGAGTCCAACACGATGGCCGCCAGCCGCAGCCCGGATTCCGTAATGTAGGTGGAAAACCACACCTGCGCCAGAAAGGGACTTCCGGTTTTGGTCTGGCCGGTGCATTCCATGGTTGTTTGAAAGCATTCGTCTGCATCGCGAGCGTGCGGAACATGAGCCAGCGCGGGCATGTAGCTGGCGATCATTTTGCCTTCCAGGGCCTCAGAACTCAGGAGTTGACGCGCCGCCTCGTTGGCCATCAGAATCCGGCCTTCCGCGCTCACCGTCAAGATGGCCGCCGGATTGCTGTCAATCAGAACCCGCAACTGCTGCTCCGCATCGTTCCGGAGCCTCACCTCCCGTTTCAACTCTTGACTGTGTTCAATCGCCAATTGCCGGTTGCGGGCTAGTTCTCTGACGAACAACCCCGATATAATGAACGCTCCCTCCATCATTATTAGCCGAGCGGTGAGACCGTCGTCCCACGGCGAGGGAGCGAATGTCTCTCGCAGCAGTGCGCAAAAGATTCCCAGGGCGACGATCTGCCAGCGGTTCAGGAAGCCGGCTGCCAGAAGGAACGGAATGATGTAGAGAAAGCCGAGCGAGATATTCGGCTGCACGATCCAGTCCGTCACCGCCACCGCGAGAATCGCTCCCGCCGCGGCCGCCAGTCGGACTCTGCGTCCCCCCCGGTAAATTGAATCGACTATTCTCGTGGGTCTCTCCGGATGGGCTGGGATCGGCTCCGGAACCGGTTGCCGCGGTCTGCCCGCACGTTTCGACTCCGGCTGGGAACTCGACTCAGATTCTCTATCAGCCAACTGTTCTTCGGTGGTGCTCTTTGTTGCGGGTCGGCACATACGGCTTTCACCCGGCTCTTGTTTACAGTGTAAGCGCCGGTATCTCGGGTGTTCCAGGTTATCTTTCAGCCACGCACCGCTTTGTCAATGCCGCGGTACGATCGGCTGAAAGATAACCTTGCCTCTCCGTCAGTCTGCCCCGATCCTGGAACTGGGAGGTGTGGAACTGATTGCCGCCGGCTTCTCTCCCTTACGAGCTGGTGTCCTGGTGGCGCACTTCACGGTAACAGTCGGGATCCTGAGCCGGCACAGCCGGAGATACGGGCGCTTCCCCCTATGGCAGGCCCTCTCGATGTTCGGGGAATCCCGTTTCTGTCTCGCGGTGAATCGGAACGCCCCCGGAGCACTCAACCATGGATTGAAGCCAGCACAACAAGGGCCACCATTGATCATGAGAGCAAGGACGGAAACAAAACTCGCAAGGCACTATTGCTCCATCTGCAATTGCCAGGTCGCTCGGTTCGACCCGGAAGCAATCGCGGACCCAAACGATCCCGCTCGCCGGATTCACATCGGGTGTGCGAAGCGGAGGGAACGCCGCTCCCGCGCGTTGGGCGGCCGGAGAGGTCGTCCTGAAAGCGAAGCGAAGCGGGTGTCGTCCGCCCGCGGGAGATGAGTTTGCATGCCATCGATCCGTCGCATGCACATTGAAACCGACTCGGGCAAATCGGTGCTTGTGGTCGTGCCGTTGGCTCATCTCGATTTACTCTACCGGAAGCTCCGAGGCTGCGATGATCTGCTTACTGTGAGCGGCGACCATCAGGCTAGGGAATGCTGGTCTCCCAGGAAGCCGGTCAATACCATCATTGTGGATATCGAACTCGCCGCCGGCGCTTGGTGGTCCGCCCTTCTGCAAGGTCTCCGAAACCTCAAACCCTCTCCGCGCCTCTTCGTCCTCCGCGGCCATTGCGACCCTCCCCTTTGCGGCGAGGTCTTGAGCCGCGGAGGTTACCATGCCATTGATCCACCTCATCGTTGGCGGGCCCTCCCCAAGGTGCTCGCCGCAAACGACGATTCAGCGGAACCACCCGCGATCACAATCTGTCGTTCCCGGCCAGCCAACCTCTACCCGGCCGCATAGCCAAAACAGAACACGGCAGAACACACGCTGCTGAAAAGGCCCGGACGCCCGACTGGAGGCGGCCTATTTCAGAGTCCGCGGTCGACCGCCAAGTCGGCCTTCCTGCTTCAAACGTGCAATTTGGCTATTCTTTCGTTGGCGCCGGCGAAGCACCTTTGCGACTTTCGCGGGGGGCGACCTCGCAGGCAGACCGCAGTTGCCCCCAAACAACCGAGCCTTCTGTCTGCTCTCACACCTTCTTCTTCCAGTATTCGAGCGCCGTCCCTGTCGCCCCGCCCGGGCCTTCCGTCACCGCAATCTTCCTCACCGCGTCCATCTCTTCAGCACTCAACCGCCGCATCCGCCGCGCGATCCGCAAGTCGTCATCAAGCTGCCCCGTGGTGCTGCAGCCGACCGTCGCACAGTGAACCGGCAGGCTCAACGAATATTCGAGACACTCCTTGGCGCTCAGGACCCGCAGCAGAAAAGCGTTGCCGAACACTTTCATCGCCTGGATGCCGAGACCGCGCCTGACCGCCTCCGGCAGAGTGATCTTTTCGAAGCTCAAATAAGCCGGATCGGCGGCATGAAGGGGCATCAAGATCGAATCGAAGCCATCATGGCGGCGCATCATTTCGTTCAACACGTGTGGATCGTGGTGCCCGGTGAACCCGATGAAACGCGCCTTCCCCTCCGTCTTGGCCCGCTCGAAGGTTTCCATGGCTCCCCCGGAGCCGAAGATCTTCTCGACGTCTTCCATCGTGCTGACCGAGTGGATCTGCCACAGGTCGAGATAGTCGGTGCGGAGCCGTGCGAGTGATCCCTCCAGTTCCTTGCGGGCGCCGGCAGCCATCCGTGCGGTTGACTTTGAAGTAAGAAACAGATCTTTCCGGAACTCCGCCAGGGCGTCCCCGTAAGCTTCCTCGGACTGACCCTCCCAGTAACCATGCGCGCAGTCCCAATAATTCAACCCTAACTCGTAGCCATGACGCAGATGAGCCCGCGCCTGCTCCTTGGTGCGCAGCAGCTTCAACCGCGCCCCGCCCTGCCCGATGACGCTGAGCTTCACGCCCGTGTTGCCGAACTCCCGCATAGGGACATCACCAGCTTTCGGCT
>CAYLSS010000791.1:0-3026 GCA_964385765.1 uncultured Solibacteraceae bacterium | reverse complement strand
TCGGGCGCGCCTCTTAGCCAAAGCAGATGCGCGTTGCGACTGTAGGCCTGCAAGCCGGGTCGCAGGTCCATCATGCGCTGGTAGGCCGTTTGCGCCTCGTCGAGCCGTCCCTGCTCCACCAGCGCGTCGCCGAGCAAGCCGTGATCGAATGGCGATTTACGTTCGGCGATCAGCGCCCGCGCCGCCTCTTCGGCTTCAACGAAGCGGTGCAGGCTATGAGCGGCATGGCCCTTCAACAGCAGTGCCGGCCTCCGCCCGCCATCTTGCCGTGACAGGCATTCCGCCGCCTTGCCGGCCAGAAGATAGTACTTGTCGTCCTGCGCCGAGCGCGCCTTGGCCACGTAGAGCCAGCCCAAACGCTCGACCTGGTTCAGGCGCGGGCCCTGGTCGCGAATCTCCTCCTGTGTGCTTTTGACTCGCTTGTCCAGCCGTGTCTCGCCGCTGTGCGGCGCGAGGGCTATGCCGCAGGCGTCCGCCTCCTCCGCGATGGATACGCCTTGGCCGCTATCTCGGCCGAAGTAGACCAGAACCGCGAGGCCCAGGCCCAGGATGATCCAGCGCGCGCCACAACACATAGAGGTATTGTCGAAGCGTCCCATTGCCGCCCTCCTATTTCGCCCTTGAGCGGGCTTTCTGCTGACCGCCCCTCCAACTGTTCTTACGAACGGGTGGGGCCAATTGGATTGGGGGATGCAAAGAAAGTGGCGGATAGATTCCAGCCGCCCCCCGGAGCTATCATGAAAGACTCGACAAGAGGGCATTCGAGTTGGCCTCAGCCGGCTTAGTTACCGGGGAGCAGCAGACGTTGCGCGATCTGATCGGTAAGATCGCCCGGTGGGACAGGTCCGCGTTTGCGCAACTCTATGACGCCACCAACTCGCGTGTCTTCGGCCTGGTTTTTCGCATCGTCAGGGATCGCAGCGCGGCCGAAGAAGTAACCCTCGATGTCTACAAGCAGGTTTGGAACGAGGCCGGTCGCTATGACCCTTCAAAAGGGTCGGTCCTTACCTGGATCCTGCTGATGGCCCGAAGCCGCGCCCTCGATCATCTCCGCAGCGGAATGAAGCGAGCCCGCGACTCCGAGGTCCCGATTGATGGGCCGGCCATGCAGGAGCCCGACTCCGGCCAGTCGCCGGAAGTAGCCGCGCTGGTAAAAGGTGTCCGTCAACTGGTTCGCGCGGCTCTCGATTCGATTGACCAGGACCAGCGACGGGCCATCGAACTGGCATTCTTCTCGGAGATGACCCACCGGGAAGTGGCGGACTCTCTCGGGCTTCCGCTGGGCACTGTGAAGACACGAATACGCACCGGAATGATGCAATTGAGGGAGATGTTGCAGCCCCACGGGAACTCGATATGAAACGATCCAAGGCCGCCGAGCAGGCCGCGCTGCAAGTGTTTGGCCTTCTTTCGGACTCCGAACGAGAGGCGTTCGAAGAGCGTCTCCGCTCCGGCGATCCCGAGGCTCGAACCGAGTACGCGGCTTTCCGTGACGCCGCGGGCCTGCTCGCGCTGGACGCCGAACCAATGGAAGCCGCGCCATCGCTTCGGGATCGTGTGCTGGCCGTGGCGGAGAAACCGCCAGAGCATCATTCCGGCGCGGTAAGGCTGAAAGAGCACGGACTGCTGATCGCTAGCTCCGAGCAGATGCCGTGGCGGAAGCACCAGTTACCCGGGGTGTGGACCAAAACTCTGTTCGTGGATCGGCAGCGTGGATACCATACGTCATTGGTCCGGCTCGATCCGGGGTCGTCCTATCCGGCCCATCGACACGCCGAAACGGAAGAACTCTTCGTCCTGGAGGGCGATTTCGTATTCCACGGCCAGCGGTTGGGTCCGGGAGACTACTGCCGGGCCGAGGCGGGAACGCTGCATCAAAACAGCCGGAGCGAATCCGGCGGAACTTTTCTCGTCATGGCGTCACTCCATGACAAGGCCGGTGAACAGCCTGCAGGTTAAAAGAATAGCGCCTGGGCCGCCATGACGATGGCGAATCCCACCACCGAGACGATGATCTTCATCACGCTCCAGGTACGCAGCGTCTGGGGCACGGTCATTCCAAGATACTGGTTGACGATCCAGAAGCCGGAGTCGTTCACGTGCGAGAGCATCGTGCCGCCACAGGCAATGGCGAGCACGATCATTTCCGGTGTGTACCCGGGGATGTTCGCCACGATAGGCGCGACAATGCCGGCGGCGGTGATGATGGCCACGGTCGCCGAGCCCTGCGCGATGCGCAGCAGGCCCGCGATCAGGTAGGCGACCACCAGCGGTGAGATGCCCGACGCCGCCAGCAGATTGCCTGCGTAGGGGCCGACGCCGCAATCATTGATCACCTGCTTAAAGGAGCCGCCGGCGCCGGTGATCAGCAGCAGTGAGGCGATGGGGCCGAGCGCTTGGGTGGCCATCTTCGTGACCCGGTCGCGGTCGAGGCCGCGACGAAAGCCCATGGAGAGTATGGCGAGCAAAAGCGCGATCGCCAGCGCGGTGACCGGATCGCCGAGAAACAGCAGATAGCTCTTGCCCGGCAGGTCAATCATCTCCGCGATCGTGCCCGCGAAGATCAGGCCGATGGGGAGGAGCAGCACGGTCAGCACCAGCGGGACGGAGGGAGGTGGAAGGTTGTTCGCTTCGTCCTCCTTGCCGGCCAGCGACTCGGCGATGTCGGGCACCGGTACGAAGATTCTTTTCGCGATCCAGGTGCCATAGAAAATGCCGCCGATGACGGCCATCGGGATACAGACCAGGATGCCGTAGACGATGGTTTTGCCCAGGTCCGCGCCGAGCGTCGCCGCGGCGGCCGCGGGCGCCGGATGCGGCGGAACGAGAGCGTGCGTGACAGTCAGCGCCGCGGCGACCGGGAGTCCGAAGAACAGGATCGATTTCTTCGATTCCCGCGCCAGGTTCCAGATGATCGGGGCCAGGATGATGAACGCGACGTCGAAGAAGATCGGCAGGCCGACAATGAAGGCGCCCGTGAGCACCGCCCAGGAGGCGCGGTCGCGGCCGAACTTCTCGAGAAACCA
>CAYLSS010000790.1:0-3026 GCA_964385765.1 uncultured Solibacteraceae bacterium | reverse complement strand
CCGGGGGCGGGCTTGGAAACGCCATAAACGGACGGCCCAACCGGCGAATCGACCCCCGCAGGACTGCGGACCTTCCCGGGCGTTCACTGGCTGTGTGCTCGCGGGCTAAAATACGGACCGCTTGTCGCTGAACCCGTAACCATCCGGGACGAGAAGGGTTGAGGGGGCCACCAGTCAAACGAACACGAGATAGGTCGGGTTCATGGCTCCAGCACAAACAGGCCTTCCTTCAATCAGCCCACCCAGCTTTTCCCGCTGCCAGTACGCAGACATTCCGGGTCCAGCTTTCCGGCCCCGGGAAGCCCTAACTCCCGACCGGGAATCAAACAGAGCCGAAACATCGCGCGCTTCCTGCAGAGGCCGCCGTACCCCGACGTCGCTCAGCAACTCCAGGACGGCCCTTTCTGGGTCGGACGCGAGTGGACCGTCAAGATTGGCGTTGAGAGCAGAGACGCGAAGCGGCGCGTCGGGTTGTTCATCAAAGAGGCGGATTCGTAGCGCAACGTTGCGCCGAACGCCGTGCCAGTCGAGGGCTATCTTGCCGCCAAGTTGCAGCCCTTTGAATCGGCGCTCGAGTTGCTGCAGGCTGGGGTAGAGCTCGAGTGGAGTATCGAGGCGAGCGTTCACACCACGATCCAAGCGCGTGAGCCAGCCCGCGCACGTGTAGTGCACCGCGAGATCTGTTGGAATGCGCAGTGCGCTCAGTTCTTCCAATCAGGGTGGGAGATCAACGCCATTTGACGCTGAGTTCTTTATCTACAGGAGATTCGTGATTTCCCAAGATGATGATCATCGGAGACGGAACTAAGAACCGCATCTGTATCTCCTGGAAGCCACCAGACCGGATAGCCCCGAGCCGCAAGGGCCTTCGGTCACGCGAGATTTTTTGGGAATTGGTATACTGAGAAGTATATGAGCGGAGGAGCTCGCCGAACACATCTCTGATTCGTAGGTCGTCCCCCGCGGCGATCCGATCCCGTTGTTCCCAAGCAGTTTACATCGATAAATCTAAGGAAGGGAAAGGTACGGTTGTTGTGAGAAAACACCTGTCACGCAATCTGTTGCTGTTTGCGTCACTGCTGGGTACTCCGGCAATGACACATCCGGAGCAGCACGTTACGAGCAAGCTATCTTACAACAAAGATCCGCGATTCCAGCGTCTCAAGGCTTATCTCAAGAATCGACAAAGTCCGATTGAGGACCTGTCTGCCGACTTTATCGCCGCCGCGGATCGGCACTCTTTGGATTGGAGACTATTGCCGGCGATCTCCGTGGCGGAGTCCAGTGGGGGCAAACGTTACAAAAATAACAATATCTTCGGCTGGGGGTCGTGCGAAGTGCGATTTCCGACTGTCCGCAAGGGTATCCACATCGTCGCCGAAAGACTCGCCCAGTCGGATCTCTACCGTAACAAAAGCACGGACGAAATCCTCCGGACCTACAATCCCTACGGCTTCTATCCGAGCCGGGTGAAAAGTATCATGCGCCGCATGGGACCCGCGGCGCCCGATGGCGTCATATCGATAAACTGATTTCCTGACCCGGTCAGTATTCCATCATTTGGATCGCCAGGTAGATGCCGCCGAAAACCAGCACGGAGACAATGGTCACGGCGGCCCATTTGAACATCCGTTCAGTCGGTGTGGTCTGGGCCGCCGCGTCATGCTTCATCTGTTCATCGAGGCTATCGAACATCGTTGGTTCCCCCAAGTGTCTATAGTATGAGTTTCGAAATATTGGGCCTGTCACCCCAATATTCGTCACCCCAATATTAACGCTGGAAAACGAGAAAATCACGTGAAATCGGACGTCCCGGCCTCGTTTTCAGCTTCAGGCCGAGAGGAGCGTCTCAAGAGGTCCCGGCGCTCGATTCGCGGCCTGTCCAGGGTGAGTTTGCGAGACATTCGCGGGCGACCCAGGCCGTGTTCGAGTGAATCGTGACCGTGTCATCGAGCTTTAGCGCATAGCCGCCCGCCAAGGTGACAGCGACCGGGACATGGTGCTCGAGCGCGGTCTCGAGAACAAACCAATCACGCTGTTTAAGGCCATCGAGACTGAGCGCCAGGCCGCCGAGCTGGTCCTCCGCATACGGGTCGGCCCCGGCTACGTACACGAGCAATTCGGGTTTGAATGTCGTGGTCGCGGCCTCTACGGGGTCAATGAGCCGTTTCAGGTACTCCTCGTCGCCAATGCCATCTGGCAGATGAATGTCGATCGTCGATGGGGGCTTCTCGGCAGGGTAGTTGTGGAATTGGTGGATCGAGATGGTGAAAACTTCCTTGTCGGTGGCAAAGATGGCGGCGGTGCCATTGCCTTGATGGACATCGCAGTCCACCACCAGCACTCGCCGGATCTGACCTCGCCGGCGAAGCGATCCAATGGCCACAGCGATGTCGTTGATCGCACAGAAGCCTTCGCCATGACCGGCGAAGGCGTGATGGAATCCTCCCCCGATGTTGAACCCCACGCCGTCGCGCAGGGCGCATTCGGCGGCCAACGTGGTTCCACCAGCGGCCAGCGTGAACGCTTCGACCATCCGGCGCGAATATGGCGCCTCCAGGCGCAGAATCTCGTCGAAGGTTAGAGTTCCCTTTTGAAGCCGTTGGATCCACTGGGCTTCGTGGACCGACAGGAGGTCCTCATCCGGTGCGGGCTCCGGTTGGATGATATCCGCTGGGTCGGCGAATCCTGTCTCCAAGAGTCGGTCGCGGAGCAATCGGAACTTGTGCGAGGGAAAGATGTGCGCCCCAAAATTGAGGTCGTAATCCTCGTGGTATATCAGCCGGAACGGGAGCTTCCGATCAGGGCTCTCTATGACTGCCATTTGCTTGCAAGGCGGTGACCACCGCGACACCGTAAATGTCCCCTGCCGAACAGCCGCGGGAGAGTTCGTTGGCAGGTTTGGAAAGACCTTGTAGAAACGGACCCAGCGCCGCTCCGTCGGCGAGACGCTCCACCATTTTATAAGCGATGTTCCCAGATGCCAAGTCCGGGAAAATCAGTGTATTGGCGCGACCAGCCACAGT
>CAYLSS010000789.1:0-3036 GCA_964385765.1 uncultured Solibacteraceae bacterium | reverse complement strand
GAGGCCGTCTACGCCGCCGTCGCCGGTCCCAGCTATGAGACACCGGCCGAGATCCGCTTCCTCCGGACCATCGGCGCCGACCTGGTCGGCATGTCCACGGTCCCCGAAGTCATCGCCGCCCGCCAGTTCGGCATTGAGGTGCTTGGCCTGTCGTGCATCACGAATGCCGCCGCCGGACTCACCGGCGAGAAGCTCTCCCACGACGAGGTTCTGGCCGTCGGAAAGCGCATCGAGCGCACCCTCGCGGACCTGCTCGAGCGACTCATCCCGCTCATCGCCGCGTAAACGGGACAACTGCTCCCCGTAGAATAAAACCATGCCGCACGTCCCCTTCCGTATCGGGCTCGTTCAAATGTCGTGTTTACCCGACCCGGCCGAAAACCTCGAGAAAGCGCTCTGGCGAATCCGCGAGGCGGCGGGCAATGGAGCGCAGATCATCTGCCTGCAGGAGCTGTTCCGCTCACAGTACTTCTGCCGGGAAGAAGACGCCGACCTGTTCGTGCTCGCCGAGCCGATTCCCGGAGACACCACCCGGACCCTGTCGCGCCTGGCCGCCGAACTCGAGGTGGTTATCATCGCGTCGCTGTTCGAGCGCCGCGCCGCCGGCCTGTACCACAACACCGCCGCCGTCATCGATGCCGACGGTTCCCTGCTCGGCTCCTATCGCAAGATGCATATCCCCGATGATCCGCTCTACTACGAGAAGTTCTACTTTACCCCCGGCGACCTCGGCTACCGCAACTTCGACACCCGCTACGCCCGCATCGGTGTGCTCGTCTGCTGGGACCAATGGTATCCCGAAGCGGCGCGCCTCACCGCGCTGCAAGGGGCGAGCGTCCTCTTCTACCCCACCGCTATCGGCTGGCACCCCTCGGAGAAGGAGGTGCACGGCGCCCGCCAGCACGATGCCTGGCGTACGGTGCAGCGCGGCCATGCCATCGCGAATGGCGTCTTCGTGGCCGCCGCCAATCGCACCGGCTTTGAAGGTCCCCCGGACGACGGACTCGATTTCTGGGGCTCGTCATTCGTCTGCGATCCGTTCGGCGAAGTACTCTCCGCAGCCGCAGTCGAGCGCGAGGAGACATTGATCGTCGAGTGCGATCCGGCGAGAATCGAAACGACCCGCCGGAACTGGCCCTTCCTCCGAGACCGGCGCATCGACGCCTACCAGGGAATCGACAAGCGATGGCTCGGCTAGCTCCCGACTCCGGGTCGCGGATGCCGGCGGAATGGGAGCCCCACGAAGCGACCTGGATCGCCTGGCCGCACGAACGCTCCGACTGGCCGGGAAAATTCGCTCCCATCCCCTGGATCTACGCCGAAATCGTGCGCCATCTGGCGGCCCATGAACGGGTACGCATTCTCGTCGAGTCGGACAGCCACCGGGAAAAAGCCCGGCGCACGCTCATCCGCGCCGGTGCGCCGCTCGAGACGGTCGAGTTTTTCAAATGCCCGACGAATCGTAGCTGGGTGCGGGATTCCGGTCCTATCTTTGTCACGAGTCCCGACGGCCGCGTGTCCGCCATCGACTGGGGGTTCAACGGCTGGGCCAAGTATTCGAACTGGCAACTGGACGCTCGCGTACCCGGCTTCATCGCGCGGCGGCTCGGGATCCCGCATACACGGCCGGAACTGGTGTTGGAGGGCGGCGCTGTCGACGTCAACGGGCGCGGCACGCTGATGACCACCGAGGAGTGCCTCCTGGGTCCCGTCCAGTCCCGGAACCCCGAGGTTCCGCGCGATCGAATCGAGGCCATCCTTGGCGAACACCTTGGCGTCCGTCATTTTCTGTGGCTCGGCCGCGGCATCACCGGCGACGACACACACGGGCACATCGACGACATCGCCCGCTTCGTCGGCCCCTCGACCGTAGCCGCGGCGGCCGAAAGCGGCGCCGGCGATCCGAATTACGAACCACTCCGCGAGAACCTGCGCCGCCTGCGCCGCCTGCGAGACCAGGATGGCAATCCGCTAAACATCGTGAAACTGCCCATGCCCGCCCCCGTCTACTTCGCCGGCCAGCGCCTGCCGGCCAGCTATGCGAACTTCTACATCGCGAACCGGATCGTGCTGGTTCCCGTCTTCAATGACCCGAATGACCGGGTCGCGCTCAACACCCTGGCCCGCTGTTTCCCTGACCGGACCGTCGTGCCCATCTACTGCCGCGACCTTGTCCTTGGCCTCGGCACGCTGCACTGCCTTACCCAGCAGCAGCCGGCAAATCGGCGATCCCAGGAATCCGGCTGATACGCGGGCGCGTGGCCCGGAAGAGCCAACCAGCCGGGGTGAGTCGCGCCAGTTGTCCAGCCCAGCCGCTGGCCAGGATCCGCCGCAGGATTTCCGATGCCCCAAGCGCCCGGGAGAGGGCGCGGCGGCATTGCCAGTTATACTCGGCGGGCGGCATTCCGGCCGCGGCGTGACGGCCCGCGAGCAGGCCCGTAAGCAGAGCGTTCGTCAAGCCGGAACCAGTAAAGGGATCGATAAACGCCCAGGTGTCCCCGGCCCTGAAGCAATCGGTGGCGCCGCCATGGCTGCCCGGGCGGACAGGTCCGGCGAAAATCCAGTCCCAGGCGCGCTCCAGCGGATCCAGACGCTCGCGCAGGGGTGGAACATTCTCGAACAGGATATCCGGACGCCAGCGGCACTCTTCGAGACGCCCTTGGGGCGCCAGGCCGCAAACATTGGTCCGTCCACGCTCGACGGGACTCACGCCCGCATAGGCATCGCCAAACAGAAACAGCTCGACGCTATCGACTGTAGGTCCAGTGTAGTGGGCTTTGAAGCCGAACAAGCGGCCGGGCATCGGTCCCGACGATGCTTCCGCGCGAGCCCGCCCGGTCGCGATCACATCCGCATCCCCGCGAAACCGGACTCGCTCGAGGGCGGCGCCGCGTTCGCAGGCCCCCGCCAGCATGGCTTGATCCAGCGTGTATCGGCTGAGGCCGAAGGCCGGCTCCACGAGCCGGTGCTC
Source organism: uncultured Solibacteraceae bacterium (assembly GCA_964385765.1). Classification (GTDB taxonomy): domain Bacteria; phylum Acidobacteriota; class Terriglobia; order Bryobacterales; family Bryobacteraceae; genus CAWELS01. Next base: position 65 of record CAYLSS010000789.1, on the reverse strand, counting down.
GAGCCGCGAGCGGCCTACATGCAGGACCATCCGGTGAATGGGCGCCGCCTCCCGGCGAAGCTGAT
>CAYLSS010000788.1:0-3039 GCA_964385765.1 uncultured Solibacteraceae bacterium | reverse complement strand
GTCTGGGTGAGGACCTGGCCCCCAGATTTCCGGTGGCGCTGCTCAGCTTGAGCTTCCTGATCTATTTCCAGCGGATGACGGCCCGACAGTTCGGCTCGCGCGAGGGCTGGTATGCGGCGACGATTCTGGCAACGGCCACCGGATGGTTCGCGTTCAGTCACGTGGGCGTCACGGATCTTCCTCTCAGCGCAACCTACGGGGCGGCGATGATGGCTTGTTTGCCCTGGGTGGGGCGGGGCGATCGGCGGACGCTCGCGGTCGCGGGCGCGCTGCTTGGTCTCGCAGTGCTTGCCAAGGGTCTCGTCCCGCTGGTGCTTGCGGCGCCGGTAGTGTGGTTTGGACGCCGCCGCTTAGGCGATGTAGTGGCGTTCGGCGGCATTGCCTTGATGGTCGCTGCGCCGTGGTACGTCTCTTGCACGCTCGAGAACGGCTGGCCGTTTCTCGAGGAGTTTTTCCTCCGCCATCACTTCGGGCGCTTTACCAGCGGGGAGCTGCAGCATGTTCAGCCGTTCTGGTTCTATGTACCCGTTCTGCTTGCGGGATTACTGCCATGGACCCCGGGGCTTATCCTGCTGCGGCAATCGAGTCTCTACGCCGACCGCCGCTTGCGCTTCCTCGCTGTATTGGCGGGATTCGGATTCGTGTTCTTCTCCGTCTCCACGAACAAGCTGCCGGGCTACCTGCTGCCTCTGTTCCCGCCGCTGGCGGCGCTTATTGGAGTGGCTCTGGCTCGCTCACGGAAGGTGTCGTGGCTGTTGGTCCTGGCGGCGGCGCAACTGGCGGTGTTGCCGCTCGCGGCTGCCGTTTTGCCCGAAGCGCTGCGAAAAGGACTGCCGAACAGCAGCCTGACCATGGCCGACTGGTGGCCTTTACTGCCTGTGCCGATGCTGGTGGCGGTTGTCTGGCGGCTGGAAAACCGCGGCAAGCGGAATGCCGCGATGGCTGCCGTGGCCGCCGGCGTCGTCCTGGGAGTCATCTATGTCAAGCTGACCGTGTTTCCGGTCCTCGACCGCGACGTCTCAGCTCGCGGTTTGTGGCGGGACGTCTCCCCGCTCTACTACGAAACCTGCGTGGAGGACATCCACCGAAGCTGGCGGTATGGGCTGAATTACTATTCTCTGGAGCCGCTGCCTTCATGCTCGGAAACCAATCGGCCGCACCACGTCACCGAGACGCCCGACGGCCGGGCGGTTTTGCGCCATCGCTGATCGCTGGTGGTCCCGGGTGGACTTGATCAGGGACCATGGATCACACATAACTAACGTTTTTCGGCGGCCTTGATCTCCTGCTCGATTTTCTCGATCAGCTTCTCGGCTTCTTCGCTCTTTTCCTCGTCCTCGGCTTCAGCCATCGGCTTCAGCAATTCGAGCGCCTGCTCATTGAACAGCTTCAGACGGTCAGGCTGATCCATTTTGTACGACGAGTAGAAGTTTGCGATTTCGTTCAGCTTCCTTGCCAGCGCCAGGTTGAAGGTGTCGCGGGGCACGGACGGATTCTCGGCGACGAACATCTGCTGGGTCCGGGCGGTGTCCTCTTCGGCGCCAACGGCCAGACAGGTGGTCAGCAGGACGGCCCGCTGCAGTGCTCGTTTTTCAGCGCTGGCGAGTTCCGCCTGGGAAATCATCATGCCTTCGCCGGCTCGATTAAACTCGGCGACCATCATCGCGCTGCCCTGCGGGTAGGAGAAAGCCAGTGGGACATCTTCCGCTGCCGATTTCTTGTACGCCATGAAGGTTTCGTAGAATTCACCAACCTGGCTGTTGGCCATTGTCCGGTAGTTGTTCATGTTGCGCCGAAAGTCCGCTGATGCCGCGGCATTGGCGCGAGAACCATTCTCGAAGGCGTTGGCGATGCCCATGTAGCCCGAAGCCATGCCGACGGTGAGGATCAGCCGCCAGGGTTGCGCTCTTTCGGCGTATTCATTTCCGGGTTCGATGAGGGACTCGAGATTATCGGCCGTCTTCTGCAGGTCACCGGCTTGCCAGGTGGTGTGAGCGTTCTCCCAATGCCAGGCGGGCGAGCCTTGGGCGGGTGGGGCCGGTCCGGTGGAGCAAGAGACCAGTACGAATCCGAGAGCCAGAAAAGCGATGACAAGAACGGTGCACGGATTGGATGTGGTATTCATGATGCCTCCTAGTCGGCGACGCGCGCGGGTGTCACCAACTATCGCTTCGGGGCCGCGCTTCGCCGGTCAGTCTCCGGAATTGACCGGAGCGGATGACCACTGAAGTGTTACCACAATCCGGATGCGGATTCAACTGGTGCGTGAAGGCGTCGCCACGGAACTCTCCGCGTGGCGACTCAGGAACTGCTTGATGCAGCGGATGGCCTGCCGCGTGCGATGCTCGTTTTCGATCAGCGCGAACCTCACGAAACCTTCTCCCATCGGGCCGAAACCGATACCTGGCGACACGGCGGTCAATGCCTCCCGGAGAAGCAGCTTCGAAAACTCGAGTGAGCCGGCCTCCTTGAACGGCTCCGGCACTGGAGCCCAGAGGAACATCGTGCCTTTGGGAGCGGTGACGGGCCAGCCGGCGTTGTTCAGCCCCTCGACGAGAGTATCGCGCCGGCGGCGGTACACCTCGCGAATCTGCTCCGTCTCCTTCTCGCAATCCCGGAGGGCGATGATAGAGGCGATCTGAATCGGCTGAAAAATACCGTAGTCCAGATAACTCTTGATGCGTCCCAGCGCGGCAATCATCTTCGGATTCCCGAGACAGAAGCCGACGCGCCATCCGGCCATGTTGTAGCTCTTCGACATGGAGAAGATCTCGACGCCGATATCCTTGGCGCCGTCGACCTGCAGCAGGCTGGGCGGGCGATAGCCATCGAAGCCGAGATCGGCGTAGGCGAAGTCATGGACGACCATCGTTCCGTGGTGCGAGGCCATGCGCACAATCTCCCGGAAGAAGGCCAGGTCGACGCAAGTTGTCGTGGGATTGTGGGGGAAAGACAGCAGCAGCATCCGCGGCGGAACCAGCGAGGTCCGGTACAGGCGCTCCAGATTATCGAGAAAAGTGTCCGCGTCGGGCATTTCCA
>CAYLSS010000787.1:0-3042 GCA_964385765.1 uncultured Solibacteraceae bacterium | reverse complement strand
GGAAGCCCGTTGCTGGCCATCGGAGCGGGTATCGTCGTCGGTCTCACCATCGCCACTAAGGCCAACAGCTTCGTGCTGCTGGCGCTGGTGTTGCTCTTCCCTTTCTGGAAACAGATGCTCTGGTTCATGGGTTCCGCTGTTACCGCGTTCGCCGTGTCATTGCTGCCCATTCTGTTCTCTGTGGGCTCCATGTACCAGTGGTTCACCAACATGGCCACCCGCACCGGCCACTACGGCGAAGGGGAAGCCGGCCTGCCGGCGCTGGCGCAGTATATGAGCGACCTCCGGAAGATCTTCGAGAATGAACCCTTTCTCCCTTACTACCTGGGTTTCTGCGCGATCATGGCGCCGGTCAGCCTGCTGGCTCTGTCCCGAGGTCAAGCCTGGAAATTCGTAGGCGTTCGAAAGATGCTGCCCATAGGGATCGTGGCGATTCTACTGCACGCGCTCATCACCGCGAAACATTTCAACTATCACTACATCCTGCCAGCCATCCTGCTCCTAATGCTGCTGAACATGTCAATCGCCCATCTGCTCGCGTCGCCGGGGATACGGACGCGAAGATTGCAGGTCGTGCTCATCGCCGCCGCGCTTATCATCGGCTACGAGGGATTGCGTTCCAATTACGGCCGCATGGTCTGGTACGCGGGATGGAAAGCGGAGTACCACGCGCACATCGCCAAGGTCGCCGCCGAACGCGCTGCCCAGGGCAATTGCAGGACGCTCGGCTACTTCCGGTCATCGGAGCCGACCTTCGCCCTGGCTTTTGGCAATTCGCTCTCCGGAATCCGTCACAGCGCCGCTCTGGAAGCCGTCCATCCGGGCAAGATCCACTTGATGGGCCGACCGACGCACTGGGATCACCGGAACGCGACCGCGGAACTCACCGCGGAGATCAGCGCCGGCGGCTGCGTGCTCGTTCAGGGCGAGGTGGCGAACCTTCCGGCAATCGAAGGATTCGAACTGAAGCCGGTCTATGTGCCGGAGCAGCGAATCCACGGCGCCGAAGGGCTATATCGCCTCGAACTCACGCAGCACCCCGCAAGCGGCGATTGAGCTATTCGCCTCTTCCACATCATTCGGCTTTCCCAATGAGGTAGCCTTTCTCAGGGAGGTTCCGAAACGAATGCGACGCTATGCGATGGTCGTCCGGCTCAAGCCGGAGGCCGAGGAAGAATATCGCCGGATTCACCAGGCTGTCTGGCCCGAGGTGCTCGAAACCATTCGCCAGTGCAACATACGAAACTACTCCATCTTCTTACGCGACGGCTTTCTGTTCGGATACTTCGAGTATCACGGCGAAGACCTCGAAGCCGACTTCGACCGGATGGCCGCGGATCCGAAGACACAGGAGTGGTGGTTCATCACAAAACCAATGCAGGAGCGGCTGCCAAGCTGTACCGGCGACGAATGGTGGGCCGAAATGGAGGAAGTCTTCCACATGGACTGAGCAGCGGCCTGTTCAGTAGCGCACGGTTGTGGCGCGGCCGATGAGTTCATCGCGGAGCCAGATGTACAAGGGCGCGTGCGGAGTTGGCGAGGGCCAAGGAAGCGCGACTTTCAATGTCTGCAGGCGATCGCTGTCTGCAACGGGGACCGGCAGTTCCGTCACCCGCACGCCGGTTTCGCCATTCCAGCCGACACGTTCGATGAGTTCGAGATCCTCTCCGGTGATCACCCCCCGGAATCGCTTTTCTCCAGCTTCGTCCGCCGTCAATTCGAAGCTCTCAATCCTCGGGAAGCGGACCACTATCCCCAGGGTGTACGGATCCGACGCCCCCTGAGTTTCCGTGCTCGCGACAGCCGTGAGCGTGCACCCGGCTGCCCCGATGGTTCCGGGATCGAGCGATACGAAGAAGGTTTCGGTCCCGGCACTGCGCAGCCGCACGGCCGGATGACTCTCGCCCAGACGCACCTCCGCCGGCTCAAGTGTCAGATCGGCCTCAGCGCAGGCGAGTCGGATCGACGGCGGCGACTCGACGGGCTCGATCTCGAGCGCGAAGCTCGCGTAGGAACCCGTGGGCAATTCACCATACCGCAATTCGATGTCGAGTCCCTCGGGAAGCGTGAGCCTTGCCTGGCGAATCCGCGGCCGCGGGCCGATGACCTCGATCGCCTCCGGTACCCGAACCGGAGACTCCACCCCCTCGACATCGAGCAGAAGGTCCAGGCGATCCCCGCGCTGCGCTTCGGCGCCGAGAGCCAGCGAGAGATGACGGCCATCGAACGAAACATCCGCCTGCTCGCAATCGATGCTCTCGATGCGATCAAGGCCGCTGCCCGACAATGCAATTCTCTGCCTTCGTTCGCCGAGGTTCGCGCGCAGCGGGAGGTCCGCAACCTTAGGATGCGGCGGCAGGATCCGCAAGGGCAGATCGAGGCGCCGGTCACCCGGGAAGTGGAGACTCATCGTGTAGTTGCCAGGCTCGAGCGCATCCGTGTCAATGGTGGTGGTGAGCTCGTGCCGCGGGCCGCCGGGGGCGCCATCGGGCGGAGCATGGTCCAGTTCGGCGGCGACCGTGCCATCCGCGGCGTAGATCTCCAGCTTTTCGAGGAACTGGAAATCGCGGCCGGCGAGCGTGACCGTCACCTTCCCGTTTCCCGCAACCAACCGGTCCCGTGTATCGTCCGGGAGAACCGGCATATCCTTTGAATCGAACTCATGAACTTCGATCTCCCCTTTGACGTGCACGGTGTCCCAGTCCCATCCGGCCGCCAGCGTGTACTTCCCGGGCGCCGGACGCGAGTGTCGGAGATCGAGTTCGAGTGACTGCTCCTCGGGCAGCGGACGGACGCGAATCCGTATCGGCGGCTGATCGCCGGCGACCAGCCGCCAGTCTCGCGCGCGGCCCAACAGCCGCCAGTCGCCGGCTTTCTCCCAGCGAACCTTCACCCGGGAAGCGGCCCCGGCAAGTACGTTACCGGGCCCGTCGACGGAAAGCGCCGGCGGCTCGGCATCCGGGATGCGCACCGCCCAAAGGTATGCCAGGCGCGTCCGAGACTTGTGGCTCTCCCGCTTGGCGCACATGGTGAGCGTGCCAT
>CAYLSS010000786.1:0-3045 GCA_964385765.1 uncultured Solibacteraceae bacterium | reverse complement strand
GCCGACCAACTCCGGCAGCGACACCACGAGTGCAGCGATCTCCTCCAACTCCCGGTTCACCGCAATCCGGAGGGCCATGAAGGTGCGGGTGGCCGGATGCAACCGGGATTTTGTCGGCGGCGCGGCCGATTCGATGACATCCGCCAGATGACGGGTGCTCCGAATCGGCCGCGCCTTTACGACTGCTCTGGCTAACCTCTTCGCCCTCCTTTCTTCGCCAAACTCGTGCAGGATCTCTGCGAGATCCCTTTCGGCGATGTGGTTGATGAGATCCGCCGCCGTCTGCCCCCGGGTGCGATCCATCCGCATGTCGAGCGGACCCTCGCTCATGAACGAGAATCCCCGTTCGGCCCGGGTCAGTTGCTCGTAGCTGACCCCTAAGTCGGCGATCAGCCCCTCGGCCTTCCCGCCCAGCTTCGGCAGGGCAGACTGCAATTCCGAAAAACTCCCGTGGTGAAAGACCACACGGTCGCTCCAGGGCTGGAGGCGCTCCCGCGCCAGCTCGAGCGACTCGCGATCGCGGTCGTTCGCGAGCAACCGTCCGGTGGTCAGTGCCTTTGCAATCAGCTCGCTGTGGCCGCCCAACCCCGCGGTCGCGTCGATGTAGCGGCCATCCGGGCGCAGCGCAAGGTAGTCGATTACCTCGTCGCGCATCACCGGATAATGGGCCATGTCTCACCGCTAGCGAACCCCCAGTTGGTTCTCGACCTCTTCCACCTTCGTTTCGATGTCTTCAGTGGCTGCCGCCAGCCGCTCGTCGTAGATCTTCTTGCCGAACACTTTTACGTGATCCTTCGATTGTTCGAACCAGACCGGCTCCGCGCCGATCCCCAAATCCTTCCGCAGCGCCGGTGAGAGGAGAATTCTCCCTTGTTTATCGAGCGATGCGGCACTACCATAGACCTTGGCGAGAAACAGGACCGACGCCGCTGCCTTGGTGGCGGCGCCGTCGAGTATCGCCCGGTTGCGCTTCCAAGCCTCCCGGCTGTAAATGCGAACAATGCGACGGTCAAACGTGGTGACAAAGAACGAGGAGTCGTCATCTTTCTCAAGGTGCTTCTTGATCAGTGTTGGAATCTTGATCCGACCCTTGTCGTCCGCGCTTCCCTGGACAAGACCCTCGAATTCGAGGGGGTCGATACCATCGGCGTTTTCTGTCGACATCGAACCACCTTTGTCCAGGTTTGACCACCTTTGACCACTCAATTGTGACATAGGGGATTCGGGATTGCAACAGCTTTGTGGGGCAAAATGTGTTTCCCATTCAACCCCGCAGCCCCATCCGTAAGACGAACGTTTTCTAAGTGTTATCTGTGCCGAGCAAAACCGACCGCCTGGTGGGCGTGGTGGATGGCTGGGTCCGCGGCAGGCCAATTTGGCCGAGGGTGGTCGGCAGCGGATGGTCCAATGCGGGTGGTCGAACGTGGTCGACCCGATGAAGTTGGTCCGAGTCGGTCCTAGCCGGACAGAGGATTGCCGTTCCGATCCGTCGGTACGAGCGAATAGAACGGGTCGTCATTCTCCGCGATCCAGTTGTCGAGTTGATCCGCGAGTTCTTTCTTCTGGCGAACGTAACCCTGGTCGTCCGCCAGATTGACCAGCTCCAGTGGATCGTTCTTGAGATCGTAGAGTTCCTCGCCGTGGCGTATGTAGCGGTTGTACTTGAACTCCGGTGTCCGGATCATGCGGATCGGATTCACCCACTTCTGCTTGCTGTAATACTGGCCGATGACGTAGTCGCGATTGGGTGTCTCGCCGCCCGTGACGAGCGGCTTCAGCGACCGGCCATGTCTCGTCTCGGGTGTTACCCCGGCGAAGTCGAGGATGGTCGGCGCGAGATCCGTGTTGACGCCCTGGTAGTCGGATACCACTCGAGGCGCCGCTCCTCCGAGAGACTCCGGCACGCGCACCAGCAGCGGGATTCGGACCATGTGCTCATACATGAAGGGTCCCTTGTAGATCAGCCGGTGGTGGGTGTCCATGTCACCGTGATCGGAGCCGACGAGGAGGACGGTGCTCTCCCAGATGCCGGCGTCCTTGAGCGCCTGGACCACCCGGCCGAGATGGTCGTCGAACAGCTTCACCTTGCGGCGGTAGTATTCGTGATACCACTCCCAGACCGGGCGCTCCTCCTGCCAGATGACGGTTCCCTGGTCATCGGTCATGAACTGCTTCTGGACGGGCGGCTTGCGATCGAGATTCTCCTTCTCCCAAGACGCCGGCAACTCGACGCCGACGTTCTCGAGCGAGCTCATCTCGCGCTTAAAGTGGTAGATGTCGTGTGGATCGAGATAGGAGGCCACCATGGCGAAAGGCGCTTCGGCCGCCGCCTGCCGACGGATGAAGTCCGACGCGAGCCGGCTTGTCTCGGGATCGTCCTGCTTCTTGAACTCCTCGTCCCAGCCCGCATTGCCGGTTGGATCCGAACCGAGGTGCCACTTACCGAAATAGCCGGTGACGTAGCCGGCCCGCTGCAGAGCCGGACCGAAGGTTTCCATCCGAAGGTCGTTGCCGCCGGCCGCGCCGATGTTGCCCAGGACGCCGTTTGCGGTGGGGTACAGTCCGGTGAATATCGAGGACCGGCTCGGCGAGCACTGCGGTGTCGAGCAGAAGAAGTTGTCGAAGACAAAGCTCTCGTGCGACAGCTCATCCTGGACCGGGGTGTCAAAGAACGGGTCGCGATAGCCAGCGGCTTGCCAATGCTGCTGGTCGCTCATCACGCAGACAATGTTGGGCCGGCGTGAAGCCTTCCCACAGGAAGCGAGGCCCAATCCAGCCACACCGGCCACTGTTGTTTTGAGGAATCCGCGTCTTGTATCGTTCATCACCACCAAACACGATACAGCAGGAGGAGCCGTTCAGTGTCAACATGAAGAGACGAGAGCCGCGATGAACAAAGCCGAGTTGCGCAAGATGGTCGCGCGCTTTCAGAGAGAGTGTGCGCGAAACGCGCTGGCCGAGCCGGGCGTGGACGGCTTCGTTCTTGTTCTGGACCATCTCAAGGCCAGCTTCAACGTGCCCAAGATCTTCCGCAGCGCCGACGCG
>CAYLSS010000785.1:0-3045 GCA_964385765.1 uncultured Solibacteraceae bacterium | reverse complement strand
CCGGTCGCGTTCGCTTTCCTCACGGCCGTCTGTGCGGAATCGCAACATCGCGGTGGACAGAGGGAGCCCGCGGCGAATTCGTGGGACTCGATCCGGGTCATCGACGCGCGCCTCGCGCTGCGGCCGTCGCAGCGGAGTTCGGATAGACTTTAGGATAAGGTATTCCGATTATGATGAAACCGCGTTTATCCGCTTTCCTTTTGGTTGCGCTGGTCTTGGCGGCGACACCTCTTTCGGCGGCCGGCGGCGCGCCTGTCCGGATGTGGGAGGAAGACATCGTCCTACCGACGTACGTGGCGGGCGATCCGGAACCAAATCCGATGTTCTACTTCGGCCGAATGTCGCAGGGCGCCGAGGGCCGGGTTTATCCGTATCCCCTCTACGATACTCTTACCGGAGAGAAAGTCGATAAGTCCTACAATATCGTCTATCTTGAAAACGAGTATGTTAGGATCGGCATTCTGCCCGAGATCGGCGGCCGCATCTTCGAGGGTTTCGATAAGACGAATAACTACCATTTCTTTTATCGCCAGCACGTGATCAAGCCGGCGCTGATCGGACTGATCGGGGCCTGGATATCGGGCGGCGTCGAGTGGAACATCCCGCATCATCACCGGGCGTCGACTTTCATGCCCGTGCAGTATTGGATGCAAGGGAATCCGGACGGCAGCCAGACGATTTGGGTGGGTGAACTGGAGGTGCGTCACCGCATGCGCTGGGCGGTCGGCTACACGCTTCGGCCGGGGAGTTCGCTGCTTGAAGTCTCACTCCGGATTCTGAACCGCACGCCGGTCGTGAACACGATGCTCTGCTTCGCGAATGTCGCGGTTCACGTGGACGAGAACTACCAGGTCATCTTTCCTCCGAGCACTCAGTACGGTACTCATCATCATAAGAAGGAGTTCACCAAGTGGCCGATTGCCAACGGCCGCTACGGATCGGCGGAGTTCGATAAGGTGGACATCAGTTGGTACAAGAATCATATTGCCGCTAACTCTGTGTTTGCCTGGAATTATGAGGACGACTTTGTCGCCGGATACGACCATGGTAAGAGGGCCGGCACGATGGCCGTCGCCAACCATCACGTGGTTCCCGGAAAAAAACTGTGGACGTGGGGCAACGGACCGAGGGGCCGTATGTGGGATGAGATCCTGACCGACACGGACGGCCCGTATATCGAGATCATGGTCGGAGCCTATTCGGACAACCAGCCTGACTATTCCTGGCTCGCGCCGTTCGAGGTGAAGTCCTTCGAGATGTATTGGTATCCGTTCCGCGAAATCGATGGGGCGAAGGAGGCCAATGTTGAAGCCGCGGTGAATCTGGGGGTCGAAGGGGGATCGGCCAAAGTCGGTTTCTACACAACGTCCGCGCATCCGAGGGCTGTGGTTTCACTGAAGGCCGACAAGCGAGTTCTGCTCGAGGAGACGGTGGCGATTGACCCCGGGAATCCGTATGTGAAGGAAATCGCCGTCCCGCGGGGCGTGGACAAGCACGATCTGCGCGCGTCGATCTCGGTCGAGGGCAGGGAACTGGTCTCCTACTCGCCGATTCGCGTGGAGCCGATGGAGCAGCCGGAGCCCGTGAAAGAGCCGGCGAAACCGGAGGAAATCGAGACCAATGAAGAGCTGTACCTGACCGGACTGTGGATCGACCAGTTCCACAATCCCGATCTGGATCCGGAGCCTTACTGGGAAGAAGCTCTGAAGCGCGATCCGGCTGATGTTCGGGTGAATACGGCCCTCGGCATCCGCCTGCTGAAGAATGCCCGCTACGCCGACGCGGAGGCCCATTTCCGGAGAGCTCTCGATCGCCTCACATCGCGCCATCAGACTCCGAAGAACGCCGAACCCACCTACTATCTGGGGGTGTCGCTCAAGGGGCAGCAGCGCCATGACGAGGCTTACAAATACCTTTACAAGGCAACCTGGAATGCTCCCTGGCGCGATCCCGCCTATTACATGCTCGCCGAGATTGCGACCATGCGCGGCGAGTTAGAAACAGCCCTCGACCTGGTCAACCGGTCACTCGATGCCAATGCGCTGAATATCAGGGCGCTGAACTTGAAGGCGGCGCTGCTGCGCCATCTGGATCGAAGAGCCGAGGCACGCGAGGTGCTCGAAACCGTCTACAGCCGGACAGATCCGTTGGATGTCCGGTTGATGGCCGAACGCTGGATGCTAGCAGGAGGTGCGCCAGAATCGAAGACCTTGCGCCAGAACCTGACTGAGCATCCTGCCGCCGGCCTGGCCACGGCTGCCGAGTATCTTGCGGCAGGCCTCTGGGGTGATGGATCCGCCCTATTGAAGACGATGGCCGATGCCATGCCGGATGAGTCGAACGTATCGCCGATGGTTTACTATTACCTGGCGTACTTCGCTCATCAACTCGGGCGCCAGCAGAAGGAGGCCGACTACCTGAAGTTGGCGCGTCAGATGTCGCCCGAGTATGTTTTCCCTTTTCAGCCCTACGATGAGTATGTTCTGAGGTACGCGATGAAGGCGGCGCCGAAAGATGCGCGCGCTCCCTACTACCTCGGCAATCTGTTGTTTGATTGGCAGCCCGAGGAGGCGGTTCGCCTCTGGGAGAGGTCGGCTGAACTCGACCCATCGTTCCCAATCGTGCACCGGAACATTGCTATTGCCAGGTCGCACCGGCCCGAGGGCAATTCGCTCAAGGCGGCCATCAAGAGCCTGGAGCGGGCCGTGTCGCTGGATCAGAAGTATCCAATCCATTTCTATGAGCTCGACCAGATTTACGAGGCGGCCGCCGTGGAACCCAACAAACGTCTCGAACTCCTCCAGTCGAATTTTGAGGTAGTGCGGAAGAGGGATGATGCTCTCTCCCGTCTCATCGCTCTGAAGGTAACGATGGGCGACTACGACGAGGCGATCCCGCTCATGACCGGCCGCGAGTTCGAAGTCTGGGAGGGCGGAGAGCTCAACGTCGCCGACTACTGGACGAGCGCTCATCTGCTTCGGGCGCGCCAGCTCACCGCCGCGGGGAAGCACGAGGAGGCCCTGGCCGATATCGAGACAGCCCTCG
>CAYLSS010000784.1:0-3054 GCA_964385765.1 uncultured Solibacteraceae bacterium | reverse complement strand
TTTGGATGTCGGCGCTCAGGCTGTGGCTCGAGGGAGCGAAGGTCATCGCGGCGATTGAATGAGCGGCGGTGAGAATGACCGGCGCCATCGCCGCCAGGTAAATCCACCACGAACGCCGTCCGAAGAAGCTCTTGCCAAGTTCGAGCCTGAGAATCGCGCGGAGCTGTATCCACCACAGCCTCCACGGGAGCGCTCTTAGACCAGCCGTTCTCATTGTGCTCCTCCGTCGCCGCCGATCAGGTATTCGTAGACCGACTGGGCATCCTCGTCGGCCGGCGCGACCTTGTCAATCTTGAAATCCGACTCCAGGACCACCCGGTTTAAACCCAGATAGAAGCGATCGGCGTCGCGGGTGCGGATATGCAACCCTTTGCCGTCACCGTGAAGCTTCGCCTCAACGATGTGCGGTTCCCGGAAGAGCCGTGAGGCCAGTTCCCCGGGGCGGTTGCAGCGAACCAGGATCTGCATCGGGTGTTCCTTGACCTCGCTGCGCACGCCCTGAATCTCGCCTTCTGCAACGACGTAGCCGTTTGAGAGCAGGATCACCTGGTCGGAGATCTGGTCCACTTCATGAAGAATGTGGCTCGATACGATGACGTGCTTGCCCTGTCCTCCCAGCTCCCGAAACAGGGCCAGTGTCTCGGCCCGGGCCATCGGATCAAGACCGTTGAGAGGTTCGTCGAGCACCATGATACTCGGATCATGGGCGAGCGCCTGCGCCAGCTTCACCCGCTGCCGCATGCCCTTGCTGTAGCCGACCACCTTGCGGCGGGCGGCGTCGGTGAGACCGACGCGCTCGAGCGCCGGCCAGGTCCGCCGGTTCGCCTCCTCATGGCCGATCCCGTGGAGCAATAAGTACGAGTAGATGAACTCGTAGCCCGTAAGGCCCCTCGGAAAGGAATCGTATTGCGTAACATAGCCGACTTCCCGAAACAGCTTTTCCGACTCGCTCGGCGGCATGCCAAGGACCCTGACCGTCCCTCGCGTGGGCCGGATGAGCCCGGTCATCAAATTCATGAGCGTTGACTTCCCTGACCCGTTCGGACCAACCAGACCGGTGATTCCCGGCGGGATCGAAAGGTTGATCCGATTCACGCCAAGCACCTCTCCGTAAAACCGGGACACGTTCTCAAACACGATGCGATCGCCGCTCACTGCACCACCTCCATGCCGCGGATCTTCCGATGGAGCAGATACAGGCAAACACCGCAGAAGGCGACCAACGCGCACCAGGTGGTCCAAATCGGCAACGCCTCGCCGTATTGAATCCGGAAGAAGACCGCGCCGCCGCCCTGCCGCAAATCTTCACCAAATGACCAGACCCATACGGTTCCAATCAGGTGGCTGAGATTGATGAGATGACCCCATTTGGTCCGAAGGATCTCGTTGATCGCCTGGCTGAAACCCGCCCCTACGAAGAACACCACAAAAAGCAGACCGCCTGCGACCGGTTTCCACTTCACCCAGGCCGATAGAGCCAGAATCAGCAGCGACAGCACCAAGATCCAGATCCAGGCGCCACAGAACATGGCGATGGCAATCTGGATGTTCTCGGTCATCCATGAGCCGCCCTCCAGGTAGGCCTGGAGCAGGAAGAGCAGGAGCCCGGGAATCCAGGTCATCGCCGAAAGCAGGATCATCAGGACCGACATCTTGCCGAGCACGTAGTCCCGGCGGTCAAACGGCCGCGAAAGATAGAGCGGGAGAGCATTGTTGGCCAGATCCGGTGAAATCAGTCCCGGACCGATGAACGCCGTCAAGAAGAAGGCCATCATACTCTGAAATCCGAGGAAGAAGAGAAAGAAAGCGGAGTTTATCGGAACGATCTCGTCGGCCTTGAGCCCCAGCAGATCAAGTGCGCTCAGGTTGTGGTGCAGGTAGATGATCAGCGCATAGACGATCGGAACAACCATTGTCCCCAGAAGGAAAAGGCTAAGAAATCGCGACTGGCGCATGTCCGCGAAGGCGTAACGAGGAAGGACGAGAAACCGCGACCACAAGGGTGTCAGCGCGCCCTCATAACGCCGGTAGCTTCTCTTATAGACGGCCATTGACTCCCCCCATCGCTTTGAGAAAAATGTCCTCGAGTGAGTCCCGTTTGTAGTTGAGTCGGACAAGCTGCACATTCTGCCCGGCCGCGATTTCGTAAAGATCTCTGACCTTGACGCCCTCCGGCAAGACAAGCTTCACCCTGCCATTGTTTGACCAAGCCGCCTCGCAGCCTAGCCGTTCCACAGCCTCGCGGAAGCCGCCGGCGGCGCCACGGGTCTCGAGTTCCAGGAAGCGGAGGTTCGTACGACGCTCTTCGGCAAGGTTGCAGAAATCGGCAATCTCGCCGTCCTTCAGAATTAGCACCTGATCGCAGGTCTCTTCCACGTCGCGCAGCAGGTGAGAGGAAATGAGCAGGCGTATGTCGCCGGCCTTGCGAATCTCGAGGATGAGTTGGATCATCCGGCGGCGCGCCGGCGGGTCAAGACCGTTGGTGGGTTCATCGAGGAAGACCAGCCTGGGACCATGGGCAATGGCCTGGGCGAGCTTCGCCATCTGTTTCATGCCCGTTGAGTAGGTCCCGAGATGCCGGTACCGGGCTTCACCGAGGCCGACGTAGAAGAAGGCCTCATGGGCGCGTTCGAGCGCTTGCTCGGGGGGAACCCCGGCGAGTTCAGCCATCATCCGTACAAACCGCACGCCGGACATGCCGGCGATGAATGAATCGTTTTCGGGCATGTAGCCGAACTGAGCGCGCAATGAACGGCCCGCGGCGTGAATGTCCTGGCCCAGGATTTTCGCCGTTCCCGCCGACGGCTTATGGAAGCCCAGCAAGGTGTTGATAAGAGTGGACTTCCCGGCCCCATTGGGACCTAGCAGCCCGATAGCGTGGCCGTCGAACCTGCCGGCAAGTTGTTTCAGGATGGTCCGCTGGCCGAAGCGCACTTCGAGGCCGTCAAGCTCGATCACCGGTTGCACTATCTCGATGATACGTGCCCCGGCGGCGGATTGTTCGTGTGCCGCCACGCCAGCCACCGGCATCATGAGCGTCTCCACGATCTGTGC
>CAYLSS010000783.1:823-3056 GCA_964385765.1 uncultured Solibacteraceae bacterium | reverse complement strand
ATACCGAGACCGCCGTGGTGACCGGGAAGCCCGTGGACCTTGGAGGATCGAAGGGGCGGACCGAGGCCACGGGACGTGGCTGCACGATTGTCACGCTCGAGGCGCTGCGCCGTTTCGGTATCGCGCCGGAGAATACCAAGGTGGTGGTGCAGGGGTTCGGCAATGTGGGCGCGATGGCCGCGCGGCTGATGTCCCGCGCCGGAATGCGAATCGTGGCTTTGATCGAGTACGACGGAGCGATCTACAATCCGCGCGGCATTGATCCGGAGGAAGTGCTGAAGCACCGAACTGAGACCGGCTCGATCCTCGACTATCCGGAAGCCGAGAACATGGACCGGGATGAAGCTCTGTTGCTTGACTGCCAGGTTCTGCTGCCAGCAGCCAAGGAGAACGTCATCACGTCGAAAAACGCGGACAAGATTCGCGCCAGGATCATTTGCGAGGGCGCCAACGGGCCGACCACGGCGCTCGCCGACAACATCCTGAGCGAGCGCGATATCTTCGTGGTGCCCGACATCATGGCCAATGCCGGCGGGGTTACGGTTTCCTACTTCGAGTGGGTCCAGGACCGGCAGGGCTACTTCTGGAACGAACGGCTGGTGAATGGCCGGCTCGAGGAGATCATGGTGGATTCATTCCGCGATGTGGTGGGGTACTCGGAGAGGCACAAGGTGAACAATCGGATCGCCGCCTACATGCTGGCCCTGGATCGCGTCGCCTTCGCCGTCAAGCTCCGCGGGATCTACGCCTGATGTCACAGGCATCGACGCCGCTGATGCGGCAGTATCAGTCGATTAAGCAGCAGGTTCCGAACACGCTGCTTTTCTTCCGCCTCGGTGACTTCTACGAGCTCTTTTTCGACGACGCGGTCACCGCGGCGCGGGAGCTGGAGATCACTCTAACGTCGCGCAACAAGGAAAAAGGGCAGGGAATTCCGATGTGCGGGGTTCCTTACCACGCGGCGGAGGGATACCTGGCGCGATTGATCCAGAAGGGATACCGGGTGGCGATCTGCGACCAGGTGGAAGACGCCAGGCTGGCCAAGAAGCTGGTGAAGCGCGAGGTGACGCGCATCGTTACACCCGGCACAACCACGGAAAGCAACCTGCTGCAATCCCACGAGAACAACTTTCTGGCGGCCGTCGCGCGGCAGGGGGAGACGGCGGGGATCGCGTATGTCGACGTCTCGACCGGCGAGTTTCGCACCACGGAGGTGGCTGGAGACGAGGTGGTGGCGACGCTGGAGAATCTGAACGTGAGTGAAGTGCTGGCGCCGCCGGACGAAGGTCCGCTGCCGGGACATCGGACGGAATTGGAAGAGTGGATCTTCGACTACGACTACGGTGAGAGTGCGCTGAAGGAACACTTCCGGCTGCATTCGCTGGATGGCTGCGGCCTGGGCGGCAAGACCGCGGCCACCGCGGCCGCCGGCGCCGTGATCCACTATCTTCGCGACACCCAGAGGGCCGCGCTCGATCACCTGGATCGACCCGGTTTCCGCGACCGGCGCCAGTCGATGCTGCTCGACGCCGTAACGGCGCGCAACCTCGAGTTGGTGACGCCCCTGTTCGCGGGCGAAAGCAAGGAGGTCACGCTGTTGTCCGTGCTGGACCAGACGGCGACGGGCATGGGTGGACGCCTGCTCCGGCAGCGGTTGCTGCAGCCCTCGCTTGACCGGGTGGAGATCGAGGCGCGTCTCGACGCGGTGGCGGAGCTGCTAGCCGATACCATCGTGCGGACGGAGCTTCGTGGTTCGCTCGCGAAGGTGCTGGATCTGGAGCGCCTGCTGGCCAAGGTGACGCTCGGCCGGGCGAACCCGCGGGAACTGCTGGCGCTCGGGCGCTCGCTCGCTCTGGCGCCGGAGATCGAGCAGCGAATTTCGCAGTGCCGGCCGGCGCGCCTGCGGGAGCTGGCCGCAAGACTCGACGGCGTCCCCGAGGTGCGCGACAGCATCCTCGCGGGCCTCTCCGACGAACCGCCGGTGAACCTTGCCGATGGGGGCGTGATCCGCGAGGGCTTCCATTCCGAGCTGGACGAGCTGCGCAACCTGCGCCGCAACTCGCGCGGCTACATCGCGGGGATCGAGAAGCGGGAGCGCGAGCGAACCGGCGTGCAGTCCCTGAAAGTGAAATTCAACAACGTCTTCGGCTACTTCATCGAGGTGTCGAAAGCCAACTTGCACCTTGTGCCGGACGACTATGATCGCAAGCAGACACTCGTCAACGCCGAACGA
>CAYLSS010000783.1:0-813 GCA_964385765.1 uncultured Solibacteraceae bacterium | reverse complement strand
GCCGAACGATTCATTACGCCGGAGCTGAAGGAGTTGGAGACCAAAATCCTGGAGGCCGAAGAGAAGATTCTTACGATCGAGAAAGAGATCTTCACCCAGCTTCGGGCCGAATCCGCGGCGGAGGCGTCACGCATCCGGAGCACCGCCGCGGCCATCGCCGAACTGGATGTCACGGCGGCCCTGGCCCAGGTGGCCGCCGAAAACAAACACGTCCGGCCGCGCTTCTCCGAGAAGGGTGAGCTGCGGGTCGCGGCGGGACGGCATCCGGTCATCGAGAAGCTGACCGAGCGAGAGGCGCAGCGCTTCATCCCGAATGACCTGTACCTCGATCCGGACGGCGAGTTCATCGCCATCATCACGGGACCGAACATGGGCGGCAAGTCGACTTACCTGCGGCAGGCGGCACTGCTGGTAATTTTGGCGCAGATGGGCTCGTTCGTGCCCGCGGAGGAGGCGGTGCTGCCGCTGGTGGATCGTGTCTTCACGCGCATCGGAGCCGCCGATAACCTGGCGCGAGGGCGCTCCACTTTCATGGTCGAGATGACCGAGGCCGCCGTGATCCTCAACACCGCCAGCGAAGACAGCCTGGTCATCCTGGACGAGATCGGCCGCGGAACGGCCACCTACGACGGGCTTGCGCTGGCGTGGGCGATGGTCGAGCACATCCACCAGCGCGTTCGGGCGAAGACGCTGTTCGCCACCCACTACCATGAGCTGACCGAGCTCGCCGATCAGCTCGACGGCGTGCGTAACCTTCACGTCGCCGTCAAGGAGGCCGGCGACCAGATCATCTTCCTGCGCAAGGTGGAGCCT
>CAYLSS010000782.1:0-3065 GCA_964385765.1 uncultured Solibacteraceae bacterium | reverse complement strand
CTGCCGGCGTCGTATGGCGGTGCTACGCGGGCGACGGCCGTCTCGCTCGGAGGCTGGTCCCGCTTCCACCCCCAAAGCCCCCGGCAAGAAAACCAAATTCACCGATCGCCTGCCTTGCTATAAGCCCTTCTATTTCAGTTTGATATGGTGCTGTTAGCAGGCCGTCGCGAAATGGATAGTGCTAAGACCATAGAAGGAGTGGCCGTTCAAACTTTGCCCGCTCCTCGGTTCCTCGGCAACCCAAAAGCGCAGCGAGCAATGGCTTCGAGGCGGGGAAAACTGCCAAACGAACCCATTTTGCCCGGACAGAATGCGCTGCAGCGTTCTACCCGAGCACTGGCAGCGGATCTCGCTCACGCATTCCACGTTCGGTCAGCGCGTCGACTTCGACTTCGATCAGGCGGTTCGCTTCCCGGCTCCGGGCGAGGTCGACCTGTAGGTAGTTGTCGCTTAGCGAGCGGTTCCCGTCATCGATCGTGACCACAGACAGCCGCCGACCGAGGAAGCTTCGCCGGAAAGACAGGTTCTTCGCCGCCGCCAGCTCGCGGAGAATCCGATTACGCTCCTTGCGGACACGTTTCGGCACTTGGCCGGGGAGTTCGGCGGCCGGAGTTCCCGGACGCGCCGAATAGGTGAAAACGTGCAGGTAAGTGAATGGCAACTCCGCGATGAAGCGCCGGCTGGCTTCGAAATCCTCGTCGGTCTCGCCCGGAAAACCGACCATGACGTCGGCGCCGATCGCAGCGTCAGGCATCCAGGCCCGGGCCTTCTGAATTCGGTCCGCATAATGGCGAGGGCGATACTTGCGATGCATCAGCCGCAGAATCCGATCCGACCCGGTCTGCAGAGGCGCATGAACGTGCTTGGCAATCCGGGGTGATTCGGTCACAAGTCCAAGTAGATCGTCTGACCAGTCCATCGGTTCGATCGAGCTCAACCGCAGCCGCTCGACTTCCGTTTCCGCAAGCACCCGCCGAACCACGTCCGCCAGCCGCATCTTACTGCCCGGCTCCCGGCCCCAGCGGCCGAGGTTGATGCCGCTAAGCACCACCTCCCGGTAGTGCGAGGCCAGATGCCGGACTTGCCTGACCACCTC
Organism: uncultured Solibacteraceae bacterium; assembly: GCA_964385765.1. Classification (GTDB taxonomy): domain Bacteria; phylum Acidobacteriota; class Terriglobia; order Bryobacterales; family Bryobacteraceae; genus CAWELS01. The sequence continues at coordinate 1,969 of CAYLSS010000782.1, read as the reverse complement.
GTCGGGATGCATGCTGCGGCTCCGCCCACGTACGAACGGGATGATGCAAAAAGAACAGCGGTTGTTGCAGCCGTCCTGAATCTTGAGGTTGGGCCGGGTACGGTCACCCGCGGCCTCCTCGACCGGCGCGGCGAGGAACTGCTGCTGCGCGAAAATGTCGCCGACGTGTATCTGGCCGTGAAATTCAGTCCCGGGTTCGAGATCATTGACGATTTCCGGGATCCTCGTCTTGTGGGAGTTGCCCACCACCCAGTGGACGCCGGGCAGGCCCGCGATCTCGTCCGGCGAGCGCTGGGCGTAGCAACCCGTGACCAGGATGCGGGCGACGGGATTGTCTCGATTCACCCGCCGAACGGCCTGCCGAACATCCTCGTCTGCGGCAGATGTCACGGTGCACGTGTTGAGCACCACCAGATCGGCCTGGTGTACGTCGCGAACCCTATCGAGTCCCTCACTCGAAAGCATCGATTCGAGAGCTGACCCGTCGGCTTGGGTGGCGCGGCAACCGAAATTCCGGATGAAAAATCTGGCCATCTCTGCCCCTGGTTCGCAAGGTGCTGGTACTCTGGGTCACAAGGTCCTGGTAGACTCGTGCCGGGCTGCGTTCGGTAATCTTATCCCATTGTACCAGAGCTAGTTACGCCTCAGTCGACCGGCGCAGCCGCTGGCTCGGGGGTTTCTGCGGGCTTTGCGCTCGGGTGACGGAACTGGTAAACTCAAAGTGTAACCGAACTGCAAGGCCCGTCTGCAAGAGTCGGAATTCCTGGACTTCGGAGGCCAGAATCAACGCGAAGTCGTGATAGCGTGGTAGTTTGCCATGGCCCAGATCTACGTTGGCAATCTCGACTTCGAAGCAGATGCCGGAGAGCTTCGTCAACTCTTCGAGACTCAAGGACCGGTTCGGCAAGTGAAAATAGTGAAAGACTGGGAGACTGGCCATTCACGTGGATTCGCGTTGGTCGATATGGCGGATAAGAGTGACGTTCAAAAGGTCATCGACAAGCTGAACGGCACTGAATTAGACGGACGAAAGCTTACCATCCGTCCAACTCCTTCGGTCCCGCCAGTTGGGTTTGAGTCTCTCAGTACTTAGACGTACTTTTTGTCCGCGCCGCAATCGCGCAAAGAACGGCGAGATATCGTCGCCGGTCTTGCCCCCAACAGGGCAGTCATCTTCGAGCAGGAGGAATTATGGCCCGATCCAGTACATCATTTAAAAAACGACAAAAAGAGTTACAGCGACTGGAACGACAGCGGGAAAAAGCTGAAAAGCGCGCCGCCCGCAAAGAGGTGAAGCAGAGTGGCACCTCCAGCCTTGACGACGCCATCGACTTCGGAGCCAGTGCATTTGACTTCATCCCGGACGAAGATGTCCCGAACGCCGAAGAGGAAAACACCGAAACCACTTCGGATGAGGAACTCGCTGCCGCACAGCGGAATTAGGGTTCCTGGCTTCTCGTCGATTCCCGTACGACATTTGTAGCCAATCGGTTGGCTGCAAGTTGATTCGCTGAGGAAAACTAAAGGCAGAGCTGCGTCCGGCCGATGGAAACCTGGAGGCGAAACTCCAGGTGGCCCTCGACCGAGTATTATCGCAGGAAGAAATCGACAGCGTATTTCGCAATCTACGCGATTCCGGGCAAGAGCTTGACCCGGCAAGTAAAGCTGAACTGTATGATTTCCGGCGGCCTGACCGGATTCCCAAAGACCAGCTCCGCGTCATCCATCTATTGCACGAGAACTTCGCTCGTAGTCTGGCATCCAGCCTCTCAGCCTATCTGCGAGCCTATGTCATCGTGAATCTGGTGTCGGTCGAGCAGCTCTCCTTCATGGAGTTCTCCCAGTGCTTGCCATCACCCACTGTGATGATTTCCCTCGGCATGCGTCCTTACGATGGCAATGCAGTACTGGAAATGAACCCGACGCTGGTGTTCCCCATCCTGGAGATGGTTCTCGGCGGGTCAGGCCG
>CAYLSS010000781.1:0-3065 GCA_964385765.1 uncultured Solibacteraceae bacterium | reverse complement strand
GAGAAGGCGGTCTATGAGGTCCGCTATGAACTGAACAACCGTCCCGACTGGGTACGGGTACCCATCAAGGGGATCCTGCGCCTGCTCGATCAGGCGGAAACGAAACAGGACAGTTAAGAGTCTTTTGGGAACAAGAGAGAGGAGTCGAATTGGAAGTAAAGGGAAACTACTCACGGTTCACCAGCGATGACTATCATCTCTTTAACGAGGGGAAGCACTACAAAATCTACGAGAGGCTCGGCTCGCGAAGCGTCACTGTGGGCAACGTTGAGGGCGCGCATTTCGGCGTCTGGGCTCCGAACGCCCGGCACGTCAGCGTCATCGGTGATTTCAATGGCTGGTCTCCCGCTGAGTGTCCGTTGGAACCGCGCGACCGGTCTGGGATATGGGAGGGCTTTGTTCCAGGCGTGCCAAATGGCGCGTGCTACAAGTACCACATCGTTTCCCACCTCGACGATTTCAAGGTGGACAAAGCGGATCCGTATGCCTTTGCCTCGGAGGCGCCTCCCAAAACCGGATCGCGAATCTGGGCCCTGGATTACGAGTGGGGCGACGCGTCCTGGATGGCTTACCGGCGGGAACGAACGGCGCTAGACCGGCCCATGGCGATCTATGAGGTGCACCTCGGCTCCTGGCGCCGGGCAGCGAGCAACGGCGGCTCGCGCCCGCTAACCTATCGCGAACTGGCTGAGTATCTGCCCGCTTATGTGCACGACGCCGGCTTTACACATGTCGAGCTGCTCCCCATCATGGAGCATCCTTTCTACGGTTCCTGGGGCTATCAGACGACAGGGTACTTCGCGCCGACCGCCCGCTACGGGACACCCCAGGATTTGATGTACCTCATTGACAGAGTGCACCAGGAGGGCATCGGGGTAATCCTCGACTGGGTTCCTTCGCACTTTCCCCACGACGAACACGGCTTGGGCTATTTTGACGGCACGCACCTGTATGAGCACAGCGACCCGCGACAGGGTCTCCACCGCGAGTGGGATACCTTCGTTTTCAACTATGGCCGCAACGAGGTGAGGAGCTTCCTGATCAGCAACGCCCTGTTCTGGCTCGACAAGTACCATGCCGACGGGCTCCGGGTGGACGCCGTCGCTTCCATGCTCTACCTCGACTACTCACGAAAGGAAGGCGAATGGATTCCCAATAAATACGGCGGGCGGGAGAACATCGAGGCGATCGATTTCCTCCGCGAGATGAATACGGAAATCTACGAGCAGTTCCCTGACGTTCAAACCATCGCCGAAGAGTCCACCTCGTGGCCGATGGTATCCAGGCCTATTTATCTCGGCGGTCTCGGCTTCGGCCTGAAGTGGGATATGGGCTGGATGCACGACATGCTTGCCTACATGTCCAATGACCCTGTCTTGCGCAAGTATCACCACGACAAACTCAGCTTCCGAGGACTGTACATGTTCCATGAGAACTTCGTCCTTCCGCTGTCCCATGACGAAGTCGTATACGGCAAGGGGTCGATTCTCAAGAAAATGCCGGGTGACGACTGGCAGAAGTTCGCCAATCTGCGGGCCCTGTATGGCTGCATGTACGCTCAGCCGGGGAAGAAGATGCTTTTCATGGGTTCAGAATTCGGCCAATGGCGCGAGTGGGTCCATGAAGATAGCCTGGACTGGCATCTTCTCGAGCAGCCCATGCATCGGGGCGCCTGGGAATGGGTCAGGAACCTCAACCGCATCTACACGGAAGAGCCGGCGCTGCATGGCAGCGACGTCAACCCGGAGGGCTTCGAATGGGTGGACTGCAGCGATTCCCAGCATAGCGTCATCAGTTTCCTTCGTTATGGAGGCGTCCCGCGTCGGAGCGTGCTCATTGTCTGCAACTTCACTCCGGTGTCGCGCTACAACTACCGTGTCGGGGTGCCGCGCGGCGGCTTCTGGAAGGAGATCGCGAACAGCGACGCAGCGGAGTTCGGCGGCAGCGGGCATGGCAATCTGGGCGGTGTCGATTCCTCGCCCGTCGCCATCCACGGGAGGTATCATTCCGTCAGCCTGACTCTACCGCCGTTGGGCGTGATCTACCTGCGCCACGAGTCAGATTAAAGCGGAAGGGTTCGCCAGTCGCGGATCGCACGCTTGAGTGGTGGTTCCCGCGCTCCCAACCAGTCCGGCTGGTTTCGCCGGAGGGGTCATCGATGATCAGTGTCGGCGGGTAGTCGCACGTATGGCGGCCCTCTTTGCAGGGCTGACGACACGCTCCACGGCCTACCGGCCAATTGGCCGGCTGCGAGTCAATCGCGCTCCACTTGGAAGGATTCCAGCAACTCCCGGTACAGTTCGCGGAAGCGTGCCGGCTCACGGACGTATTCAGTGAAGCCTTGCACCATGGCGTCGGCGAGCTCGCTGGCCTTCCCTTCGTCTTTCTTGGCCAGTTCCCACAGGAGGCCGAAATCCTCGATACCTTCGCGCATCTGTTCCAGGCGAATGGAACTGTAGAGTGACCGGCCGGCACGGTTCGGGTAGGTGATGTAAGCATCGCCGGGCGGCAGGTAAGTGCGGCCCTGGTTGATGACCGGCTGAGTGTCCTTGTACGGCTCCGGACCCCAAAAGTTGCCGCCCCAGTGGAGGAAGCCGCCGAAGTCGTACTTGTAGTTCATCCAGTGCAGCAGACGGGTCTTCAGGAGCGAGTAGTCGATGAAGCGGTTCGGATACCTGCCGCGCGGTGAGAGCGCGGTGTAGAACCAAAGCTCACCGCCGTTGGCCGTGTGCTCGCGGAGCCGTTCCAGCTTGTCGTCGAAGGTGCCAAGCTGGACCACCCAGATATCCACGGTCTTCTCCATGAAGGAGAGATCCTGGCGAGCGCCGACCGGCTCGATGGTCCGCACTCCCGGCATGTGGCGCCGGACCAGCTCGGCGATGGCGACAAAGGCCTCGCGTTCCCACTGATGCGGTTCATCGAGGATGCCTTGCAGGTAGTCGCCGGTCCAGCCTCGTTCCTCGAGGAACGCGTAAAGGGCCGGGAGAAACTCGTTCAAGAAGCGGCGGGCGCGCGGATCGTCCCATTCGAATTCGCGCGAGACGGCTTCGCCATCCTCGATCACC
>CAYLSS010000780.1:0-3066 GCA_964385765.1 uncultured Solibacteraceae bacterium | reverse complement strand
AGTGAGTGAATGGTCACTTGTACGGGTTTCAGCTCGACCGGTCTGTTCTTCCGGGTCAACTTGTATGCCGGCGTTCCGCCAATTTTCTTCGCTGAAATCGGCGGCGGAATCTGCTCGATGGTTCCCCGAAACTCCTCGAGAAACTGCTCCAGGCGCTCCGGATCGAGGTTTTCCGGTTCCCGGTTTTCGGACGTGATCTGGCCGTCGCGGTCATAGGAGTCCGTCGTCCATCCAAAATGCACAACGGCGTCGTAAACTTTGTCGCGGGAGGTATAGAACTGCGCCAGCCGGGTTGCCCGACCTACCATCAGTGGCAATACCCCAGTGGCGGCCGGGTCCAGCGTGCCGAGATGACCGACTTTCTTAATCCCGGAGATCCGTCGTACCTTGGCGACGACATCGTGAGAGGTCCACCCCTCAGCCTTATTCACGACAATCGCACCTGTCATTCAGTACCTAGAGTAGCATCGGCGGCTGCAACGCTCCGGTCGGCATCGGCGCAGCGGGTAAAATGGAAAATCATGGATGAGAATGCCCAAGAACAACCCCGCGAGGCGCATGGCACGGGTCAGGAGTCTGACGCTCGAGACATTCCGATTCCGCCTGCGAACTTCGAGTTCATGGTCCTTTCGCTTCGTTCACAGGCCGATCTGCACCTTGGCTTGCTGCATTTCGGCGACGAGAAGGACCGGCCCAAACCCAATCTACCCCTAGCTCGGCATGCAATCGATCTGCTGGCCATGCTGGAGGAAAAAACTCGTGGAAACCTGAGCATCGAGGAGGCCCGTCTGCTCGAGAATTCACTCACCGAGCTCCGCTTCCGTTTTGTGCAGATCAACGAAGAGGTTTCACGGAAAAAAGGCGAAAGCAAGGCCGAAGATCAAGGCTCGACGGCTGACGAGAGCTAGATGCCCGGCTCCAGTGGTCAGCTTACATTGACTGTGCTGGGCTCCGGGACCAGTGTTGGCGTGCCCACCATCGGATGCTCGTGTGCTGTCTGCACTTCCAGGGATCCGCGTGATCAGCGGCTCCGTCCATCCGTCTACTTGCGGTATCGGCAACGCGGCGTGTTGATCGATACTTCACCCGACTTCCGCCAGCAGGTGTTGCGTTTTGGTGTCGATCATCTCGACGCCATTCTGTTCACGCACGCTCACGCCGACCACATTCTCGGCCTCGACGATGTGCGGCCGTTCAACTTCCACAAGGCGGCCCCCATTCCGATCTATGCCACGCAGGAAACCTTGACCGCTATCCGAAGAGCATTTAACTATGTCTTCGATGGCCGCGCAACCGAATCGTCCCGTCCAAAGGTCGAAGTGAACGTCCTGACGGGCGAGCCGTTCACGCTCTTCGGTCTTCAAATCGTTCCAATACGCCTCCATCACGGCAATGGAGAAACATATGGCTACCGCTTTGGCAATCTGGCGTACTTGACGGATCACAACGAGATCCCTCCGGAATCGATGGAGAAGCTCCGCGGTCTGGATGTTCTGTTCCTGGACGCCCTGAGGCATACGCCGCATCCGACGCATTCTACCGTGGCGCGCTCTCTGCAGACCGTGGACGAGCTTCAGCCCAAACGGGCGTTCTTCACTCACATCTGCCATGACCTGCCCCACGAGCGGACCGAGTCCGAGTTCCCGCCACACGTCAGGCTGGCGTTCGACGGCCTCCAGATCAGCGTGGAATTGCCGAGTCAGGGATGAGCATCCGCATGTATCGCAGCCTCGACGAGGTTCCGGGCGATTTCGGTCCCTCCGCGCTGACAATCGGAAACTTCGACGGCGCCCACATCGGTCATCGGGAGATCTTCCGGCGGGTGAGTGAGGTCGCCCGGCGGGAAGGCTGGGTGCCGTCGGCCCTTACATTCGATCCTCATCCCGCAAGAGTCGTCGCGCCAAACCGCGCGCCCAGACTGCTGAGCACACCCGAGGAGCGCTGCCACTGGATGGCGGCTGAAGGGATTGAGCGGGCTGTCATCCTGCCGTTCACACCCGAGTTCTCCTGCCTGACGCCCGGGGAGTTTGTCCGGCAGGTTCTGGTGGACCGTCTTCAGGTTCGCGAACTGTTCGTCGGCTGGAACTTCCGCTTTGGCCGGAACCAGAGCGGAGCCACGAAAACGCTGGTAGAACTTGGCGAGCGGTTCGGTTTCGGCGTCCAGGTCCAGCAGGGAATTCACTATCGTGGACGCTCTGTTTCGAGCAGTGAGATCCGGAAACTGCTGTCAGCCGGGCATGTGGCCTTGGTCAACCGGATGCTTGGCCGTGTCTATTCCGTTGCCGGCGCGGTGGTGCCAGGTCAGGGTATCGGCTCGAAGAAGACTGTTCCTACGCTCAACCTCCGGACCGATGCCGAGGTGCTGCCGGCAAGAGGAGTCTACATCACTCGCACTGAAGACTCCGACACGGGAGCGTCCTGGCCGTCGGTGACAAACGTCGGCTATCGTCCGACATTCAAGGGCGAGAACCTGACGGTGGAATCGCACGTGTTGGAACCGCTCAACGGCGCGGATCCAGCCCACATTCGGGTGGGTTTTCTCGAGCGGCTTCGGGCGGAGAAGAGTTTTCCGGATGCCGAGAGCTTGAAGCGGCAGATCCTGAAGGATGTCGCCCGCGCCAACGCCTACTTCCGGCGCGTGAACCGGTGGGTGGGCAAAGCGGCCGGATAATGACGACCGGCCGCTATCAAGAGAGACCCGAACTAAGCTGGAACCATCTCTCCGGCCGCGTATCTTTTTGCCATATCTTCCAACGTCATGGGTGTATAGTCACCGGCGTGTCCCGCCTGGCCGAATGACCTCATGCGCGACGCGACGACTTCCTGCATGGCCTCGCGGGCCGGCTTCATGTAGTCACGCGGGTCGAACTTATCGGGCGATTCGGCAAACACCTTGCGAATAGCGCCGGTGATGGCCATCCGGTTGTCCGTATCGACGTTGATCTTTCGCACACCGTGACGGATGCCTTCCTGAATCTCCTTGACCGGAACACCCCAAGTCGGGCGCATCTGGCCGCCATACTTGTTGATAATGTCCTGGAGCTGCTTGGGAACGCTCGAGGAGCC
>CAYLSS010000779.1:1796-3071 GCA_964385765.1 uncultured Solibacteraceae bacterium | reverse complement strand
TCGCCATCGATGATCCGTTTCCGAGCTTCCGGCACGCATTTCGGGCAGAGAGAATCCGTTTCCCGCGGCCAGCCGAGGGGCGGTTTGGTCTTCTCGTAGGACTTCAATAGCGGTTTGTCAGACCAGGAAGGTTTAAAGGACGGATTTTGTTTGAACTGATTGATGAAATCAAAAACGTGCCAAGCGCCATTTGCGACTATGGTCAACGCCTTCTCGACATGCTTAATCGGCTTGTGCATCGAACCTCCGTGGCAGGGAAAGAACAACCCGAGCGGCCGTCCGCTACTGGAACGCCCTGCCGTGCAGTCTCTTGTGTTTGTCTGTTGGGGCCTCTCCGATGGGCCCCCCTCTGAGTGACTGTGCTGCCAGTCATTTCAACTATAGCCAGTGGATGGGAAAGGGGCTACGGGATTTCATTAAGGTACGTGTTTTCTTGATCGTATGGTCAAATGGCTGGATGAATGGCGTGTTCTCGGGGGCGTAATGTCCGGATTTGGCGGCCAGTGGTTGCGATCCAGACGACCATTTTCGGGGAATGGTCGGAGGACTGATAATCCGGATCAGGGGCGGCTGGCCGGTTCAGCCGGAGGACGGAGCCGTTTCGGGCAGGAAAGGGGGCCGGGCTATGCTGCTGAGAAATATGGGGCATAGTGGAAGCAGGGAACCTGAACGGAAGATGATACGCTTGAACACCACTTCGAAGCCGGCCGGGATCGGGAATTGAACTCCGAGACGGTCAGGCGACTCGCGGCGCAGTGTGGTTTCGAGCTTGCCGGCGTGGCCGCGGCGGCTGAGGTTCCCGAAGCCGAGCACTTCATGGAATGGGCGGGCGCCGGAATGGCCGGCGAGATGCGGTACCTGACGGACCACCGGGCCGACATCCGGAGGGATCCACGTCGACTGTTGGAATCAGCGCGGTCAGTGATCTGCGTCGGGAAGCTCTATCATGGTCCGGAACCATTGTCGACGGAACTGGATGACAACACACGAGCCTGGATTTCGCGCTATGGCTGGGGGGACGATTACCATGATGTTCTCCGGCGGGACCTGAAGGAACTCGCCGCCAGGCTCGGCGAGCACGAGTGGAAGATTTGCGTGGACACTTCGCCGTTTATGGACGCCGCCTATGCGCGCCACGCCGGACTCGGTTGGATCGGGAAGAACACCTGCCTGATCAACGAGCCTTTGGGCTCATGGTACTTCCTGGGCGCGCTGCTCACCTCGCTCGAGCTGCAGCCGGATTCGCCTCCGCCAGAGCGGTGCGGGAGTTGCACT
>CAYLSS010000779.1:1080-1786 GCA_964385765.1 uncultured Solibacteraceae bacterium | reverse complement strand
GCCGTTTGAGGGCGCGCCGCTTGGATACGCAGTGGACGCCCGGCGGTGCATCTCCTACCTCACCATCGAGTTGCGAGGCTCGATCGAAGAAGAGCTCCGGCCGCAAATGGGAAACCACATATTCGGTTGTGACGTCTGCCAGGATGTGTGCCCGTGGAATCAGGGGGCGCCCATGGGCCGCGACCCGGCCTTTGCGCCGCGGCTGCTTGCGCCGCCGCTGGAGGAGATGGCGGCTCTCACGGAAGCGGAGTTCCGGCGGCTGTTTCGCGGTAGTCCGGTGACGCGGGCTCGATACACCGGTTTTCTTCGCAATGTCGCCGTGGCAATGGGAAACAGCGGCGACCCGCGATTCCGAGAGATTCTGAACAAGCTGGCCGGCTCGGGGTATCCCCTAGTCGAAGAGCATGCCAGATGGGCACTGACGCAATTGAACCAGTTATGTTAGGACGATTCATTCTCGCGGTGCTCGCGCTGGTCATGCCGATGGCGGCCATTACTTCCAATCCGCATGTCGACCGGGGATTCAACCATTTCAACAACCTGGAGTACGACAAAGCCCTCGCGATCTTCCAGCAGTTGGTGGCTGAGAATCCAGGGAATCCTGACTATCACAATCATGTGGCGCAGACCATTCTGTATCGAGAACTGTTCCGAGTCGGCGCGCTGGAAAGCGAGTTGGTGAGCGGCAACAACTCGTTTCTTCGCC
>CAYLSS010000779.1:0-1070 GCA_964385765.1 uncultured Solibacteraceae bacterium | reverse complement strand
AGCGAAGCCTTGCGGATTACCGAAGCTCGCCTGACCGAGAATCCCGACGATGCGGACGCGCTCTTCACTCAAGGGGTCGCCTACGGCCTGAAATCGAACTACGACTTCCTGGTGCGCAAAGCCTGGATGGATTCGCTGAAGAGCGCCACGAACTCCCGGAAAAGCCACCACCGGGTCATCGAACTCGATCCCTACAATATCGATGCACGGATGATTCCGGCATTGCACAGCTACGTGGTCGGGAGCTTGCCCTGGTATATGCGGATGCTCGGCTTTCTCGCCGGTTTTCGTGGTGACAAGGAGGAAGGTATTCAGGGTCTGGAACTGGTTGCCGAGCGAGGTAAGGAGAATCGCCACAATGCCCGATTTCTCCTGGCTGCGCTTTACCGCCGGGAGGAGCGGCCTGCTGACGCGGTTCCCCTGCTCAAGGGACTGATCGAGGACTTTCCACGGAACTGGATCCTGCCAATGGAGCTGGTTCAGATGTACAGCGACATGGAGCAGAAAGAGAAAGGCATGGAGGTGGTCAGGCGGATCGAAAAGCTGAAAGCCGAATCAGCGCCGGGCTATGACCGCATGCCGAGCCACAAGCTCTGGTACACGCGAGGGACGCTCCTGTTCTGGTACCTCGACTTGCAGCAGGCGCGGGCGGATTTCCGCCGGATGATCGCCGTAGAGGAAGACATGAATCTGCACCAGGCGCAGCTTGCCTGGTATCGCCTCGGTCAAACCGAGGACATGTTGGGGAACCGCGATGCGGCGTTGGCCGCCTATCGCGGAGAATTTTAGGAGGAATCTATGACGGTGGTAACAGAAACAAACAAATGGACGGATCGAATCAAGGAAGATCAGATTACGCGATACATGGACGGAGACAGGGATTTTATCGATGATGACTATGTCCAGGGATTATTGCGCCGAACGGGCGAGCCGGATTCGAAGCAGGTGGACGATATCCTATCCAAATCGCTGGCCGTGGAGACGTTGACGCCGGAGGAAACGGCCTGTTTGATGCGCGTGACCGATCCGGGGCATTTGGACCGCATGCGTGAAACGGGGGCCGCCGTTAA
>CAYLSS010000778.1:0-3073 GCA_964385765.1 uncultured Solibacteraceae bacterium | reverse complement strand
CGTAGATGCGGATCACGTCGCTGCCCTTCTGGTTGATGATCGTGTCGATGGCGATCGCGGTCTTGCCCGTCTGGCGGTCGCCGATGATGAGCTCGCGTTGGCCGCGCCCGATCGGAATCATCGAATCGATCGCCTTCAGGCCGGTTTGCAGCGGAGCCTTCACCGGCTGCCGGTCCACGACTCCGGGGGCCAGTCGTTCGATGGCGCTGTAGTCGGAGCTCTCGATCACGCCCTTGCCGTCAATTGGCTCGCCGAGCGAGTTCACCACCCGGCCTACCATCGCTTCGCCCACAGGGACCGACATGATGCGGCCCGTACGCTTCACCTCGTCTCCCTCCAGGATCTCCTCGTAGTCGCCCAGGAGCACCGCGCCCACCTGGTCCTCCTCGAGATTCAGAGCAAGACCCGCGACATCGTGCGGGAATTCGAGCAGTTCCCCGGCCATTGCCTTCTCCAGCCCATGAACTCGGGCAATGCCGTCGCCCACCGAGATTACCGACCCTACCTCGGCCACGCTGACTGCCGACTCGTAGTTCTTGATCTCCTCACGGAGGATACGCGAGATTTCGTCTGCTGCGATCTGAGCCATGTTTTTATTCCTAGGTCGTCAAGCGACGCCGTAATGCTTCGAGCTGCCCCCGGATCGAACCGTCATAGACGGTCGAGCCGATCCGGACCGCCGCGCCTCCCAACAGCGATTCGTCCATGATATAGCGGCACCGGACGCTGCCTTTGGTCAGTTCCGAGAGCTGGGACTCGAGGCGGCTCCGCTGTTCTTTGCTCACTTCGGCGGCAAAAGATACCTGCGCCCGGGTCACCCCTGCCTCATCCGCCATGATCGCCTCGAATGCCTCGCGGATCTCGGCGAACAGATTAATCCGCCGCCGGCCGATCACCACCAGCAGGAAGTTGCGGCTCAACACCACCCCCGCCATTTCAGAGAGCCGCTTCACCAGGATCTTCTTCTGCTCCGGCGTCACTGCCGGGTTCAAAAGGATCGCCCGGAGCTCGGAGGAATCGTCGAGCATCCTCTGGAATGCTTCAAGTTCACCGAGTACGGCTCGGGCCCGGTCCGGATCCATAGGCGCCAGCGCATCGTACAGCGCGCGGGCATATTGTTTGGCGACTGCCAACGACATGCTCTTAATTCACCCTCTGAGAAAGGCGGCCCAGGTCTGTAATCAGCCGATCGACAAGGCGGCCCGAGATCTCGGGCGTCATCCGTTCACGAACCTTCTCGCGGGCAATTTCTAGCGCCAGGTCGGCTGCGTAGGCCCGGAGGTCATTGCGGGCCTGCTTGGTCGCCGACGCGATCTCCTGTCGCGCATTCGTCTCGACACGGGCGATCATCTGCTCGGTCTGTTCCCGCAAGCGTGACTCCTCGTGGGACAGCTCTGACTTCGCCTGACTTCGCAACTCCGCGATCTGCTCGTCCAGCCCCGACATTCGGCGTTCGATCTCAGAGGCACGTGCTTCGGCCTCTTCCTGTGTCTTCTTCGCGTCCACAATGCCCTGCTGGATCTTTGCCGTCTGGTCCCGGAAGTAGCCGCCGGCGAACTTCTTGATGAGCCAGCCGAGTCCGATCGCCAGAATTGTGAAATTGACCGTCTTCCAGAAGTCGACGTTAGCGTGGGAATCATCGTGCGACTCTTCACCCGGGACTTCCACGCGGAGGTCGTCGCCGTGACCCGCTTCCCCTTCCTGCGCGGAACACGGGACCGCCAATGTCAGCATTGCGAAAAGAGCCAGAAACAGGGCGACAGTTTTCAACTGTTTCTCCTCTCGATCAGCGCGCCGACAATCTGTTCTGCCAGCGCTTCGCTCTCGCTTCGCAAACCGTCGCGGGCCTCGCGGGCCTCACGCGTCACCTCTTCCCTGGCCTCTCGAACCATCTGTTCGGTTCTTGCGCGGGCCTCCGCCAGGGCCCCGGACTGCGCCTCCTGCAGACGCCTGCGGGCGGCATCCTGCTCGCGGGCAATCTCCGCCCGGGCGGACTGGAGCGCCGCTTCGTATTCCGCCGCCTTCTCTTCCGCCCTGTCCATGCTCTCCCGGGCTGCCTGGCGAGCGCCCTCGGTCGCGGCATGGCGCTCCGCCAGCACCCGGTCAAGTGGCCGGTAGAACATCCACTTGAGGTAGTAGTGCAGGACTACCAGCAATACGAAGGTAGGAAGAGACTTGAGCAGCAACCCGCCAAGCTCGTCAAGTAATGCATCCATGAAGTGTAGCCGGGAAACTCCGCCAAAAAGCCCAGGCGCGAGATGAAACCGCCCTCGCCCGGGGATGCGTTCCAAAGTCGCCACGTTAGCATACGGCGTCTCTTAACCGCAAGCTCTGCAACGGGTTGTTCAGGTTCGTCGGACGGGGCAATCGGGAGTCCGTCAACCGCGATTGAGCGAATCTTCAGACTTGTCATGCCAACTACTTGTGTAGAGTAGAGACATGCCGGCGCGGTTCTGGATTCTGCGGATTGTGATTGGGCTCATGTGCATCGGATTCGCCTTCTTTTGGGGCCGCTCTCTGAGCCGCAAGGACCCGGCGCGGCGAGGCGCCGGTCCCACCGCCTGGGCGATCCGTACCCTCGCGGCCGCCGCTGCCCTGCTGTGGGGATCCGGCATCGATCTTTTCGCCATCGGGTCTTATCTCGCCGCCGGTCTCTCGGTCGCCGGCGGCTACGTCTCCCGCCCGAAGCCACCGACGCCGGAAGAAGACTTGACCAAGCAAATGTTTCCGGACGAATGAACCTGGGGAGGGGGAGCAAAGCGAGCTATGGCGCAACCCTCCTCCTCCCACTGTCAATCGATCCCCTCAAAAGACCGTCGATCGGTGCGCAAAGGTGAATGATTATGATCAGGACTCTCTTTTCAGCGGTTCTTCTGTTAGGCTTCGGCGCTTCTCTTCCGGCCGCGTCCTCTGATTCCGGCCAACCGAACTTCGTGTTCATCTTCGCCGATGATCTCGGCTACGCTGACCTGGCGGTCTACGGCCATCCATCGTTCCAGACTCCCCACCTGGATAAGATGGCTGCCGAAGGAGTGCGCCTCACCGACTTCTACGTCCCGATGCCGTATTGCGC
>CAYLSS010000777.1:0-3076 GCA_964385765.1 uncultured Solibacteraceae bacterium | reverse complement strand
GGCGGCGACGGTGCGGCTGGTGGAATCCGATTTGCTTACAGTCGTGCGCCGTCGCGAGGGACCGCGACGATGGCTGGCCGCGTACCGGTCCACCGACGACGGAAAGACGTGGAGACACGCCGGCGATCCGGTTTCTGATACGGGAATCGGCAATCCTGCCGCTCTCGTCAAGCTGAGCGACGGTCGGCTGTGCCTTGCCTACGGCTACCGCGCCGAACCGTACAGCATCCGCGCCAGACTGAGCGCGGATGGCGGGCAGACATGGAGCGACGATATCGTACTGCGTGACGACGGGGTCAGCCGCGATATCGGGTATCCACGGATGGTGGAGAGACCTGACGGGAAGGTGATTGTCGTTTATTACTTCAATGACGCGAAGACCGGTCCCGAGCGGTACATCGCGGCGACCATCTGGGATCCGGACAGCATTGACCGTTGACATATTTCAGGCATATGCTCATAATCGGAAACGAGGGGCGGCTCCGAAAGGAGAATCGATAATGCCTGGTTTGAATCATCGGGGACCGGAAGGACGAGGTCCGCGAACTGGTCGTGGTTTGGGGCGCTGTGGTCCCGCCAAGCAACAGCAGCAGACATCCGGGGAGAGTGCTCCGAGAGGGTATGGAGGCGGCCGTGGACGTGGTTTCGGGGGACGAGGCCTGCGCCGCGGCGCCTGGCGCAAAGAGGCCGAGCCGCCTGGCGGTGAGAACGCGGCCTAAGCGATTTACCGGCGGGCGTGAACCGGTAACTACCGGTGCTGGGATCTGACTCCGATGTGGAGGGCGACGATTCCGCCGGTCAGGTAGCGGTAATCGACATACGCGAAGCCGGCCTCGGCCATATCGTCGGCCAGACGGGGTGCGTCGGGAAATTTCCTCACCGAGTCCGGAAGGTAGGTGTAGGCTTCGCGGGATCCGGAGATTAGCCCGCCGATGACCGGCAGAATGCGGCGTGAATAGAAGTTGTAGAGCGCTCGGAACACCGGATTCGGCGGACGGGTGAATTCGAGGATGGCCGCGCGGCCTCCGGGTTTCAAGACGCGCCGCATTTCGCGAAGACCGGCGTGGTAGTTGGCGAGGTTGCGGAAACCGAAGGCGACGGTAACCAGGTCGAGGGATTGGTCGCGGACGGGAAGCGACAGGGCGTCGGCTTCGAAGAGCGGCGTGCCGGCCTGTCGCCGAATCGCTTTGCGGCGGGCCTCGACCAGCATCGGATGGCAGAAGTCGCTGCCGTAGACGCGCGCGGATGCCCGCCGCGCGAGTGCGAGTGTGAGATCGCCGCTGCCGCAGCAGATATCGAGGGCGGCTGCATCCTCACGGGCGAGGGTATCGCGGAGGAGCCGAACAGTGCGCCAGCGCCAGTAACGGTCAGCCTGAAACGAGAGCAGATGGTTCAGCAGGTCATAGCGATGAGCGACCCGTCCGAACATGGAGCGCACCCAGTCGCGGGCCTGCTTTTCGCTGGAAGCGCCCGGCGGAGCGGCGCCCGCGCTCATGCGGCGGTCTCGTCGAGAGCGCGGCGGGTGGCGGCGAGGATCTTCGATTCGTCGATGCCGGAGACGACGGTGACCTCACCGATGCGGGTTGGCAGAACGAAGTGCACGGCGCCGCGAATTGTCTTTTTGTCACTCTTGACGCGATCCGCGACGGCTTCGGCGGAAATCCCGTCGAGCGGCGGGATGGGTCCGTATTGCTTCACGGCGTCGATGATCTCGTCGCCGGTTGCGCTGTCGAGCGTGCCATGCATGACCGCCAGGTGGGTGGCGGCGCGCATGCCGAAGGCCACGTCTTCCCCGTGAAGGAGGCGCGCGAAGCTGGTCTCGGCCTCGAGAGCATGACCGAGCGTGTGGCCGAAGTTGAGGATCCGGCGAAGGTCGCTCTCCTTTTCATCGGCGCTCACAACATCGGCCTTGATGGCCACCGACTGGGCGACGATCTCCTCGACGACATCCGGTTCCATGGCGAGAACCCGGTCGCGTTGGTCGATCATCCGTCTGAAAAGGGGTTCGCTGCGAATGAGTCCGGTTTTGAGGACTTCATAGAGGCCGGCGCGGTATTCGCGTTCGGGGAGCGTGCACAGCAGATCGGGGTCGATGAGCACGGCGAGCGGCTGGTGGAAGGCGCCGAAGAGGTTTTTGCCGCTCAAGAGGTTGACTCCGGTCTTGCCGCCGACGCCCGCGTCGACTTGCGCGAGCAGGGTGGTCGGGATCTGGATGACGGGAATGCCGCGCATGAATCCGGCGGCGAGGAAGCCGCCCAGGTCATTGACGATGCCGCCGCCGAAGGCGATAACGAGGCTTGAGCGGTCGCCGCCGCGGATGACCATCTGGTCGGCGAGCGCCTCGACCTCGGAAAGCCGCTTGCGTTCCTCGCCGCCGGGGAAGAGCAGCACCTCCGGTTCGCGCCCGCCGAGTACCTGCCGGATTCTGCCGCCGTGCAATTGCCAGACATCGTCGGTGGTGACCAGGAACAGCCGACCGGCGGTGTCAGGGATGTGTTTTCCGAGATGGGAGACGGCGCCGCGTTCGACGACGGCGGTGTAGGTCCGGTGCGGGGTCCGGACAGCAAAGCTTGGCATACTCTTTCGTTGTATCATGCAGGTTACGTCGCAGGAACAGGACCATCTCAAAACGGATTTTCTCGTGATCGGCGCGGGTGTGGCCGGGTTGCGGGCGGCGATCGATCTTGCCCGGGCCGGCAAGGTGCTGGTGGTAGCCAAGGACGCGCTGGAGGAATCCTCATCCCAGTACGCGCAGGGCGGAATCGCCGCGGCGCTGAGCGATGAAGACAAGGTGAGTCTTCACGAGCAGGACACGTTGCTGGCCGGCGACGGGCTTTGCAAGCCGGAGGCGGTGCGGGTGCTGGTGGAAGAAGGCCCGGCGGCGATCCAGCAACTGATCGAGTGGGGCGCCGTCTTCGACAAGGAAGGGACGAAGCTGGCCTTCACGCAGGAAGGGGCGCATTCCCGGCGTCGTGTGCTGCATGCTCATGGTGATTCGACCGGCCGGGAGATCTCACGCGCGCTCTACTTCACCGCCGACTCGCTGAAGAATATTGCATTTCGCAGTTTTTCGGCC
>CAYLSS010000776.1:0-3078 GCA_964385765.1 uncultured Solibacteraceae bacterium | reverse complement strand
GCCACCCGCAACCAGGGCAGCGCTGGACCGAACGGGCTCGAGAGCGAGGACTTCAATCAGCCGGTCCGCCTCGCGCCGCTCCTCGAAATGGACCCAGACCGCCGCCGCAGCCACCAGCACAATAACCGCGGCCAGGCCGGCGATCAGAAAACGTTTCATCCAAACGCCCCTTTCCAGTTGCAATTAGATTGTCACAATGACGTGTAAGTTGTCACTGTGGAGCTTAATGACACCTGTTCCGTTGACGATGCTCGGAGTGCACAATTAGCAATCGTATGGGATAAGGATCAATCACAGGGCGTCCTACCAGGCGAGGGTTCCCGAACGAGGTTCCTCCTCGGGATTGGGTAGATAAAGCGTTCCACAGGTGGCGCAACGATAGATTTCAGCATCGTCGCCGAATCTCTGTTTGATGTCATCGCCGAAGAAGTACCAGCGCTTGAGCTTCCCGGTGCATACCTTACCCTTTGCGTTCTTCTCCGTGCAGGCGCGCTGGCGGGGAAAACGCCGCTTCACTTTGACGCCGCTGGGCAGCGTGTCAACCAGCGTGGGATCCGGTTCGGGCTCCGAAGCGGCCTCTGCTTTTACTTCTTCATTCGCCTCAGCCATGTTCAGCTTCAATATAACATCGCGACATCGCCGAATTGGCGCAGAACCCGGCTCAACCAGCGAGCAGATCGCGGGTCGCGGCAAGCACTGCTTTCTCCTGGATGTCTTCGATCATCCCACCGGCGGGAGGCTGGACGACCCGGACCCTATCGCCGCGTGGCTCCCACACCCGGGTACTGGTGGGACCGAATATCGCTACAACCGGGGTGCCGGCCGCCGCTGCCAGATGGGTGATGCCGGAATCGTTGCCTATGTAGACTCGTGCTCTGGCGAGCCAGGCGCCCAACTCCCCGAGATCACTGAAGCGTTCGGCTTCCGACAGCTCCTCGGTGGGTCCAGCCGTCCAGCGCACGGGGACTTCGGCTGCCAGTTCACGTGCGATGGACCGGAATCGGGCGAGCGGCCAGTTCTTTCGGGGACTGCCGGAAAACGGTTGGATGGCGATGTAGTCCCGCGAAGGTTCGCGGTACGGCAAGCGTGGTACGGCTGGGACCGCGGCGCCCCCAAGCACTCGGGCCTGGTTCAGGTAAAAGTCCACCGTGTGAACACTTCCCGCTGCGGGCAGTGCCTGCAACAATTCGAACGGGAGTTCGAGGCGTTCGATGACGGCGCGAAATCCGGACCGAGCCGCACCGTACCAGGAAACAATCGAATCGAAGCTGCGCAGATGGTCCACCAGGCCGTGGGGAGCGCGCCCGGGATCGATCTCGAGCCAATCGAGCCCGGTTGATGCAATGGACCGGACCCGTTCAGCGAAACGGATCAGGGGTACGTTCGGTGAGGCGACCCAAACCTCGGTATAGGTAGCGCGCAGCGACTCGAGTGCCGGCAGAGAGCAGATGCAATCGCCGACAGCCCCCGGCCGGATCAGCAGCCGCCGTCCGGTCGCCGTTGTCAGCGGATCTCGATTTCCAGCTCGACGTTGATTGTCTTCGGCGGCAGGCACAGATTGTCCGAGCAGGCCTGGTAGCGCAAGCTTCCGGCGATGGTTCGCTTTCCTGGGGGTGCGTTGGCTGGCGCCTTGAATCGGGTCACGATGTCGAAGTCGCCGCTGAATACCGACAGCGGTTTCTGGGAGAAGGAGTAGCGCTCCATTCTTGGCTCCGGGAAACGAACCTCGATGACATCGAGGGGTCCCGCCTGCCAGCTCAGCTTGAGTGGGATCAAATACTTGTCCGACGGCTGATGAGAGTTGACGTGGTAGCCGTCCGATAGCCGGGCCCGCAATGCGACCTCAGTCTCTGCGGCTCTCTCGACGGTTGCGGATCGTGGATTGTCGACGAAGAGAACGTCTCTACCGGCGGGCAAGAGCGGCAACGCCGCTGCCAGAGACAGACACCACAGAGGAAGTCGCCGGCTGGGCCAGCAGCGCATTGATATCGCTTTCATAATCGGATTTACTCACCAGGCCGATGTGGACGGAGGCAATTTTGCCATCCCGGTCGATCAGGAATGTTGTCGGCAGTGAATCGACGCCGCCGTAAAGCATCGCCACCTCATCGTCACCCATCAGCACGCGGTAGTTGACCTTCGTCCGCTCCAGGTACGGCCTGACCACTTCCCAACCGCCCTCGTCCATGGAAATACCAAGCACCGAGAAGTCGGAGTCCTTATACTGCTTTTCGAACTCGACGAACCAGGGGATCTCGAGCTTGCAAGGACCGCACCAGGTCGCCCAGAAGTTCAGCAGCACGACCTGTCCCCGGTAGTCCGATAACTGGACCACGTCGCCGTTAATGTCCTGGAGCTTGAAGTCCGGCGCCATCTTCCGCTCACCGGTCGGCTTCACTGAAACCGCGCTGACGGGGGTCTCGCCCCCGGAGCAGGCCACCGACAACCAGAATACGAGCACCGAGCACACGACGAGAATAATCATTTGGATGCGATTCAAAGCGCGGCCTCCTGGAAATTTCAGTTTACTATACGGTCATTCGCTGAGCAGGCGTGCACAGGTTACGGTGTGCGGCGGCTTGCGTTACTCCGAGGCCGCTGCGAAGTACTCTTCGCTCTCGATCGACACGTCGACCGAAGCCCGGATCTTCTCGAACCATTCATTGAACCTCGCCGCCTTGGCCTTGCGGTTCATCGTTTGCCTCACCTCGTCGATCGTGAGCACGCTGATTTCTTCCACGCGGAAAAGGTAGTAGCCGTTCGGCTGGCGAATCGGAGCGGTCACCTGGCCCGGCTCGAGGGCGAAGATGGCGTCTTTAATGGCATCCGGAATCTTGTCACTCCGTTTGATGGGTGCGAAGTCCCCGTCCTTGGCCTTCGACGCCTCGTCCTCGGAATACTTCTTCACCATCTCGACGAAGTCGGCGCCGGCTTCGATTTCTTGGCGGATCTTCGCCGCTCGTTCTCTCGCCTGCTCCTCACTCAGGATCTCGCGCCCGTCGGCGGCACCCGCGTCGGCCACAAAGGGGATGTAGATGACCTTCACCTTCGCCTCGGTGTAGTCGTCAGTGTGGGCGT
>CAYLSS010000775.1:2099-3079 GCA_964385765.1 uncultured Solibacteraceae bacterium | reverse complement strand
CGGCTCCTTCAGGACGGTTGCGATGTCGGCGCGCGAAGCGCATGGCCGTCGACCTCCGTTCGCGAGTTTTCCATGCCCGGCCCCACCGCCTTCTGCTGCAGCAGACGTTCCGCATGGAAGGCGAGGGCCTCGGCGTCGGCGCGCACCCAGCCTTCGTCAACGGCGGCGACCAAGTACGCGATGACGCTCACCGTCAAGCCGATGACCGTCGCGGCGAAAGCGGTGACCATGTTGCCGGCCAGCGCCGGCAGATTCCCTTCGGCCAAGCCCTGCAGTGCGTCGGCCATGGGGATCAGCGTGCCCATCAGTCCGAGCGACGGGCCAACGCGCACGGCAAGCCGCAGCCGCTGCACCGCCCTCCATCGCTCGCGTTCCACCCGCTGTAACGCCTGCTCCAGGCTCAGAGCGTAGTCGTCGCGGTCCGCCGAGACGGGGACGGCGCTGAGCCGCGACGTGTCGGCCTCGAGTTTGCGGAGCCTGCCCTGGCGGCGGTCCCAGGCTTCACGCGCGGCGGCCCCCAAGACGACAAGCATCGCCGCGGCCAAAGCGATCAGCCCCAGCAGTACGGGCCAGACCAGCAGGCCCGCGATGCTGTGGAGGACTTCGCGGATGTGATCGATCGGCGTCATGGCTCTACCGAACGCCCCCGCTCCAGCGATAACGCAGTCCCACATAGAGCATCCGGCCCGGGTTGCGGTAGAAGAGGAAGTAGCGCCGGTTGAACAAGTTCTCGGCGGCAAGCGAGGCGGTTAAGCGTCGCGTCAACTGGTAGTTGACCGACGCGTCGGCCTCGAAGAACTCGTCGTAGGCGCCCGGAACGCCCTTTGTCGTGTCGGTGTTGGTGTCGGTGGCAAAGACCGCCGACTGGTAGCGCGCCGTTCCTGTGACGGTGAGCCGCTTGAAGGCCGCCGTCAGCGTGCCCGCGGCGACGTGACGCGGGACGAAGGGAATCTGGCTGCCGACGGTCTGAGGCGAGAGCT
>CAYLSS010000775.1:0-2089 GCA_964385765.1 uncultured Solibacteraceae bacterium | reverse complement strand
GTCGGAGAAGGTGTAAGTGGGTCGCGCCGTCAACCACCGCCACGGCCGGGCCGTGATCGAGGCCTCCACGCCGCGCGCCCGGGCTCGGCCGGCATTGAGCATTCGCCGCGTGAAGCCCGTCGGGTCGGCGGCAAGATCGAGCGATCGGAAGATGAGGTCGGAGATGCGGTTCTCGTAGTAGGCGATGTCGGCTGACGCGCGTTGGCCGAACCCCTGACGGAAACCGACTTCCCAACTCGTCATGCGTTCCGGGTCCAGATCGGGATTTCCTATGAGCAGGGTGCCGGAGGAGAGCTGTAGGTCGCGGTAGAGGTCGAACACCGACGGATTGCGGAAGGCGCTGGCGACATTCGCGCGCAACGCCGAGCCCGGCCGAATCGTGAACAGCGCCGCCAGCTTACCGGTCAGAGCGCCGGCGGAACGATCCGCGAAGTCTCCTGTGGGCTCCCCGGCGGCCGGCTGGCTTTGGCCGTCGTGGGTGCGCCACGAGTCGTAGCGACCGCCGTAGGTCAAGACGAGGCGGTCGGAGACGACGAACTGATCTTGCCCATAGACGGCCCAAGTCGTGGCTTTGCCCTGGGTAAAGGTGTTCCGCGCCGAAAGCAGGCCGCCTCCCAGATATTCCGTCGTCGGAAAGACTGTGATCGAAGCTTGATCCAAGCGGGTATCCACGCCGACGGTGAGGTTGTGGTTCGAGCGCACGTTGTTCGACCACTGCACGTTGCCGAAGATTCCGCGGTTGGCTTGGACGGTTTCCGTGCCGGGGCCGCCAGACTGGGTCGCCGTGGATCCCGGGAAGCCTGATCGGTCACGGGGAAGGTCGTTGACGCCTCCTTGAATACGCCAGTGGCCGTTGCGCGATGAGCCCAGCAGCAGTTGCCCCTGGTAGAGGTTGCTCGATCCGCGGCCCACGACACCGAGGAAGTTATTGGGGGACAGGGTGATCCGCCGCCAGACGTCGCCTTCCTGGAACACCACGGGGCCGCTGTCGATAACGCGGCCGTCCGCGTCCCGAATGTTGCTCTGGGGAGTCCCCCAGCCGAATTCGTTTGATTGGCGCTGGTATTGGAACGATCCGAACGCATTCGAACCGAAGGCGTACTCCGCGCGGCCCCTTAGACCGAATCGCTCATAGGTGTTCGGCCCGCGGAATCCGACGCCGTAGTTTACCGTACCGGTTCGCGTCAGAAAGCGTTCGACGCCCACCACGGGGACCCCGCCGTCCGGGGTCGAGTTCGTCGCCCGGCGCAGCACGTCTTGCGCTCGATACCCGTCGGTCCTTAAACCATCGAATCCGAACGAGAGGCCCAGCCGGTCGCCGACTTTCGACCCGACGCGTCCAGAGTAATTCAGCGTTCCGTAGGTCCCATACTGCGCCGCCGCCTCGACGATTCGGCGGTCGATCGGGCGGGTGATCACGTTGACGACGCCGCCCATGGCGTTGCCGCCGTAAAGCGACGAGAAAGGACCTCGCACGACCTCAATGCGATCCACCTCCGAAAGCGGCAAGCCGGTCCAATTGACCGCGCCCGTGTAGGAGTTGCTGACCGGCTGGCCGTCCTGCAGGATCAGGATGCGGGATTGGCCGGTCCCGCGGCCGCTGAAGCCGCGCATGCCGATGCCGACCTCGTTGTCGGGCACGCCCCGCTGCCGGTATGCGTACACGCCCTCAACTGTGGCCAGCGCCTGGTCGACCGCGACGATGTTACGGCGCTCGAAGGCATTGCGGAGGACGACCGTCGACGAGGCCGGCGAGACCTCGGTTCCGACCGTCGAACGCGTGGCCGTCACCTCGACGCTGTCGCGCAGACGAAAGGCGTCCGGCAGAAGCTGGAACTCGATATAGACGGAGCCGGCGCCATTGACTTGGACGTCCGGCCGCACCACGGGCTGTAAGCCGACCGCTTCCACCTGAATTTCGTAGGTTCCGGGCCCGGGAGCGGCGAAGCGGAAGTTGCCGTCCGCATCACTGCGGGCCTCCTGAAGGACGGCTCCTTGCGCGTTGTGGAGCCGCAGTCGCGCGTCGGCCACGGCCTCGCCGCGCGGCCCGAGAATGACGCCACGGATAATGCCGGCGGAAGGTTCCTGG
>CAYLSS010000774.1:0-3082 GCA_964385765.1 uncultured Solibacteraceae bacterium | reverse complement strand
GCGGCACTCAGCGCTCGCGATGAAGGCGGACCGGAATTGATCGGCCAGCTTCTTATCTATCCCATGCTCGACGCCACCTGCTCGCTACCCTCACACGAGGCGGTAGGATCCGGCTACGGGCCGGGCAGTGATGACATGCAGCGGGGCTATCGCGAGTATCTGCCCGCTGACGCGGACCCGAAAGATCCGCGTGTTTCCCCTTATTGGGCTACCGACCTGAGCGGCCTGCCGCCGGCCTTTGTCCTGACAGCCGAGTACGACAGCCTGCGCGACGAGGGCGAACTCTACGCCCGGGCGCTCGAAGAGGCCGGTGTTCCGGTGGTGGTGGCGCGCTACGAAGGAGCGATCCACGGCTTCTTCCAGCTTGGCGGAGTGCTGGCGCTCGCCCGCCGCGCCAACCAGGACGCCGCGGCCTACCTGCGAGGACTCACTGCGTGAAAATCGTCACCTTCCTCTGAAGCAGTGGAAGGATCGTTCGACAATTCGACAGGAGCGAAAAGTGTCGAATTCTGTCGAATTCCGTCGGATCGACTGCGTTGGGGTGCGCCTGAATATGAGACAGAGGCGGAATCCTGCCGCGCGCATGCGCCCTCTCAAGGCTGCACAGCCGACCAGAGGTCTCTCTTGCGCTTCCCGCCTTGACGCTAACATAGCCAGGGCAAAAGACGGGGCGAAACAGGGGCTGGAGGCAGCGGGTTTGTCAGCTAAGCAATTTTGATTTCAGTGCGGTAGGGAGGGAGAGGGAAATGTCAGCCGGTTTGTGACTGGAGGCATGCTCCCTATTTCGCAGACTCTCAATACTGGTAAACATGCAGCGTCACGGTGTAACGTAATTCGACCGGTTTGCCCGGTTCGAGCGGCAGCCGCTGGTTTCCGGGGTAGTTCACACCGAGAAAGCCATAGTGGCGGATGCACCAGCCGTTGGGGTGGCCGGGATTATCCGGGTGCGTGTCAATGCGAAGGACGGCCGGGCCGCCGGCGAACTGGCCGGACAACTGCGCCCAGCGGTGAGGAACCATATTCGAGTCCTTCGCCTCCGGTCCGTTGTGGGAGACAATCGTCGTCTTTTCGCGCGGCGCGAAGCGGACCGAAAATCCGCCATAGCCCTTGTCGTCCACCGGATCGCCGCGCAGCACGACCGGCTCGAGAGCTTCGAAGACCAGGTGGAAGACCAGCCGCCGCGCACCGTCGCCCGCGGGGTGCGCCACAATCTCGACCCGTTCCCGCACCACCTGCCGCTCGCCGGTAAACCAGCCGTTCTCGACCGCCAGGCGCGCGCTCTTCTCCCCGGCGGTGAGATGGGGTTCGGACAGCGGCCTCTTTCGGACCCCGCTCATTGTCCAAAGATCCTCGCGCTGGCCATCGATCTCGACCACCGACCATGCCCAGAAGATCCCACGGTGATGATAGTGGTCCTCCGGAAAGTCATCTGTCACGATCACGCCGTTGGGCGCCCATACCGGATGAACGTAACAGCAACGGTCGTAGCGCTCCGGGACGCCTTCCTTGCCGGCAATGCCCCACTGGTAGACGTAGACGGGGGCGCCGTCTTCGGTAAGGCGGATGGAATCCCGGGCGGTGCGCTCGAAGTGGAAGCCCGGCTGGGCCGCCGCGATGGAAACGGCGAGCAACGCAATTACGAGTCTCATGCGGCCTCCAAGGCGCGGACCTTATCTTCGTCCACCTCGACGCCGAGCCCGGGACCGAGCGGAACGGCCATCTCTCCGCCTTCGATGGGGATGGGAGTCTTCAGGAATGTCCCGGCGAGGAATTGCGGACCATTGAGCGCCGCGGGAAACTTGAGATGGAACGCCCCGTAAAGCTGCAGCGCCGCGGCGAGCGCCACGTCGGGGTCAGTCAACCCACTGCCCAGAAAGAGGAGGCCGGCGTCCTCAAGGATCTCGACCTGTTTCCGGGCATGCAGAAGCCCCCCGGTCCGGGCCGGCTTCATCGCCACACCGTCGAGCAGATCCAGCCGGATGAACTCGATTAAATCCGATGCCGAGACGACACCTTCGTCCATGAGGATGGGCAACGCGCCCTGCCGCTTGAGCTCGCGGTATCCGGTGAGGCGATTGGATGGGAGCGGCTGCTCAAATACGTTCATACCGGCGTCGGCCAGGCGAGGGGCCACCCACCGGGCGGCGGCGAGGTCATAGCCGCCGTTCGCGTCGCCCCAGAGAAAGGCCTGGGGAGCGATGCGCCGGACGATGCGGCACATCTCAAGGTCGAAACGGGGATCCGGACCCAGCTTGACGTTGAAGTTACGATAGCCGCGACTGAGGCCATCGTTGGTGAGCTTCTCGATTTCGGCAAGGTTCTGGGAGTTGACAGTCCAACTGAGCGTGATCTTCGGCAGTGGCTGCCGGCCCCAGCGTTCCGGCATATTCTGCCCGCGCAGACGACCGGCGAGGTCATGCAACGCCAGGTCGACGCCCGCCTTGGCAATCGGCATCCCGGTGGAAAACGAAGGCGAGATCGCCTTGTTCATCGCCTGGTGCGCTCCCAGGATGTCGAAGGGGTTGCCGCCGATCAGCACGGGCGCAACGTGGTTTCGCAGCGTGGTCACCACCGATTCGACGGTTTCGTAGCTCCAGGTGGGAATCGGCACTGACTGGCCCCATCCGGCGGCGCCGTTCTCGCACGTGATTTTGACGAACACGCTAGGCCGTTCGGGTTTGGTCAGGAATTTGAAGCTGCCGCTCACCGGGTACGGCGCCGGGAAGACCTCGACCTTCGTGATCGGCGGCGCCAGTCCGGGGACGATTTGCGCCGCCGCGATTTGCAGCAGTTCGCGTCTGGTCCAGAGCATAAGTCTTTAGATGATCTCCAGCCGCTGGGAGTCGAACCGGACCAATCGGCGCTGATCGAGCGCCAATGAGGACATGATGCTCGCAACGGCATGCGAGAATCCGGCCTGGATGTCGGCGCGCGGCTTCCGGCGACTGCGGATGCACTCGATAAAGTTCGCCATGTGCGAGTTGATCTCGGCCGGCTCGAGCTCAATACGCTCCTTGATGCGCTCGGGGTGGTTGCTCCCTTCCCCGCTGAAATAGGCGCCGCCGTCGGGTTCGGCGTCGCG
>CAYLSS010000773.1:0-3083 GCA_964385765.1 uncultured Solibacteraceae bacterium | reverse complement strand
GACGGAAGTCGATCGCCTCGGGACCGACCGGCAACGGCTCGGCCAGCAGCGCCGGAGCCAGAAACAGCGGCAGGGCGTAAACCGTTTGCCAGATGACGGCTTTCACGGCATCGATGTTCTGCACGAGATGGCGTGTGTAAACCGTTCGGATGCCGAGAAGAACGGAACTGACAATCAGCAGCGCGTTGCCGAGCAGCGGGTTAGAGGCGAGACGTTCCACCGGTTGGCCGATGGCGAGATAGCAGACCCCGCCGAAGGCGAGCGCCAGCCCCAGTACGCGAAAGCGGCTGAGGCGCTGTTCTGAGACGACAAAATGGCCGACGAGGTTGGAAAAGACCGGATGAGCATTGAGGATCACCACGCCATAGGCCGGAGAAGTCATCTCGACGCCGATGTTCAGCAAAATGATCTGAGCGGCGAACATCAGCCCGAGGAGAAGTAGCGGTCGCCACTCCCGGCGAGATGGAACGAGGCCGATTCCCTGGGATCGCGCCCACAGCGCCACCACGATCCCACCCAGCACGAAGCGCCACCAGGCGCTCCAGAATGGCGGGAAGACCTGGAGCCCGAGCTTCAGCGCAACCAGGTTTCCGCCCCACAGCAGAGAGGCCAGCAGTGCCGCCGCCATGCCGCCTGCCGTCAATGGTTGAGGCTTCAGGGACGCGGTAGTCAACCAACCAGTGTAAGACGAAGCCTCGCGGAGGACGAAATGCCCCAATTCGCCTGGCGACAAATCCTTTTCATTTTGAGTTGTTTTTTTGATAATGAATACGCTCCGGCTTCCCGATAAGAACGACATGGATCGGAGACGCGAACCTCGATTCGCAACTGAGCAGGTTGTCGAAGTGACGCTTCTCGGCCCGGAGCCAGTCTGCTTTGCCGGTACAGTGGTGAATCTCTCCGGACACGGAATGCGAATTCTGGTGGATCGCCGCGTGGAGATGGACAGGGCGGTCAAGGTAAAGGTAGAGGGGACGATGATACTTGGAGAGGTGGCCTACTGCCAGCCGGATGGCGAGAAGTATGCCATGGGGCTCGAGGTGGATCAAGTCCTGCACGAAGTCCCGGACCTGCTGCCCCTGTGGAAAGCTCTACAGATGTACTCCGCCCAGGGCTCACGTCCCGCGCGGGGGACCAACAAGATAACCAGCAAACACTAACCGGCCAGGAACAGCATGGTATGCTTTCCGTGAATGTCACGGAGAGCGATCGTTTTTGGTGCCGGCGGCCAGCTTGGAGTCGAGCTTGTTCGCGAATTTAGCTCGCGAGGCTACGAAGTCTCGGGATTCGAGCGCATCCATGTTGATATTACCGACGCCGAGCAGGTGGAACATCACGTCAGCCGCGTGCAGCCTGGCGTCGTACTGAATGCGGCTGCTTACAACCACGTCGATATCGCGGAGCAGGAGCCGGTAGCCGCCTATCAGGTGAACAGCCTTGCGGTACGGAACCTGGCGCTCGCGTGCCGGCAGGCCGATGCCCAATTGGTCCATTTTTCGACCGACTATGTCTTCGACGGCGCCGCCAACCGACCCTATACCGAAGAGGACCCGACCCATCCGCTCGGCGCCTATGCGGTATCGAAGCTCGCCGGCGAATTGTATGCCCAGGCGTACCTCGACGCGCCATTGGTGATCCGGACCTCCGGTGTGTTCGGCCCGGCCGGCAGGCATACGGCGCGCGGGAACTTCATCGAGTTGATGCTGAGGCTGGCGGGTGAGGACAAGCCGATCCGCGTGGTCGAAGATCACTGGGCCTCACCAACCTTCGCTCCCCTGCTCGCGGCGCGAACGGCTGACCTGTTGGAGCGCCGTCAGCACGGTCTGTTCCACCTCGGCGGGGGGGCGCCCATCTCCTGGTACGAGTACGCTCGAATGATTTTCCGCCTGGAAGGGCTGGCGCCGAAGCTGCAGGCCACCAGCGAACGAGAGTACCGGACCGCTGCCCGGCGTCCCAAGTACTCGGCCTTGTCAAACCGGAAGATGGAATCGATCGGGTTGGAGCCCATGCCGGCGCTCGAAGAGGCGGTCAAGAGCTACTTGATGCTACGCAACGCTTGACGCGCCTTAGAAGATTGGTGAAGCGGGCGGATTTGAACAGCGCTCCCGTTTCACACGCGCATTCGTTCTCGACTTCGTTCGACCTGGTACAGACACGAGCACCCTCCTTCCCGACTGAGATCTCCCCTTGTTGGACTTACCCGACGGTGATATCCTGACGCCAAGTCGGGGCTCTCATGCCCCAACACCCCGGAGGGACGAGATCGACGGAATGGCTACAGTGGATCGCGCGCCGCTGGCGAGAGAGTGGTGTGAGCGGCGGCCTGACGGCTACGACGTCATTATTATCGGTTCCGGATATGGCGGCGCAATTCCCGCGGCGCGGCTGGCCACGGCCCAGTGGCACGGTTCGAAACCACACATATGTGTGCTGGAACGCGGCCGGGAATGGCTGCCGGGCCAGTTTCCATTCGACGTCAGAGGTGGGGCGGAGGCGGTGCGGAGTCCGTTGAACCCGCTCGGACTGCACGAGGTCCACTTCGGACTGGACATCTCCGTCTGGCAAGGATCCGGTCTTGGCGGGACGTCGCTGATCAATGCCAACGTCGCAATCGAGCCGGACAGTGAGGTATTCGAGGATACGCGGTGGCCACAGGGCATCCGCGATCTCGCGGGGTCGCCGGCGCTCGGACAATACTTCGAACGGGTTCGCCGGACGCTGGGCGCCGGAAAGCATCCGTCGGGCAATCAATTGAGCAAGGTTCGAATGCTCGACAAAGGGCGCCCCCCGGCGACGGACTTCAACCTCGCCCGGATCGCGGTGAACTTCACGGTCGACGGCGACAACGAATGGGGCGCGCGCCAACGGCCGTGCATCAACTGTGGCGACTGCGTGACGGGCTGCAATGTGGGCGCGAAGAATACGCTCGACACGAACTACCTAGCGATTGCGAACTCCGGCGGCGCACACCTGTTCACGCAGGTCGAGGTGGAGCGGATCGAGAAGGACCCGGTCGGCGGCTACCTGGTCCACTGCGTGCGCTGGGAAAAGGACGAGCCGGGCTTCGAAAGAACACGGATCCG
>CAYLSS010000772.1:0-3084 GCA_964385765.1 uncultured Solibacteraceae bacterium | reverse complement strand
CCTCGCCGCGGGGGTCGCGCTGAATCTCGCGCTGTGGGGCTTCGTGCCGCAGCTTCCGTTCGAGCTCGCCGCCTGCCCGCACGAGTGGTTTCGCTGGCTGCGCCTGCCGGTTGTGAGCTACGCGCTACCCGCTTTGATTGCAATGGGTCAAGCCCGCCATCACCAGCACCCCACGATGAATCCAGTTGCACGGCTGGCGCGCAGGGTCACCGCGGGCCGGACGCTTGGCGTACTCGAAGCGATCCAGCCAGAGAGTGGCGGATTCCTGGAAGCGACTCCGCTCACCAGCTTTGTGGTGATGAGCCTGATAGCCGCCGGCCAGCCGGATCATCCGGTAGTGGAGCGGGGAGTCGCGTTTCTCGGCCGGTCGGCCCGCGAGGACGGGAGCTGGCCGATTGACTCGAACCTGGCCACGTGGGTAACAACTCTGGCGGTCAACTCGCTTGCCGGCGATCCGTCGCTCGCTGCCAGCCTCACCACGGAAGAGCGATGGGGGATCCTCGAGTGGCTGCTGGCCCAACAGTATCGCGAAGAGCATCCCTACACGCACGCTCCGCCGGGCGGCTGGGCCTGGACCGATCTTTCGGGGGGAGTGCCTGACGCCGACGACACGGCCGGCGCTCTGCTGGCCATAAAGAATCTAGGCTTGGCCCACGAGCAGGCGAGGCCAGCCGTGCGCTCCGCCATCGAGTGGCTGCTCGGGCTTCAGAACAGCGACGGCGGCATGCCTACGTTCTGCCGGGGTTGGGGACGACTGCCATTCGACCGCAGCGGATCGGATTTGACTGCACATGCAGTGGCCGCCTGGACGACGTGGCACGATCAACTCCCGCCTGATCTGGCGCGGCGCACCCGGACGGCCACCCACCGCGCGATCGAGTTTCTGGCCGGCGCTCAGCGCGCTGACGGCTCCTGGGTTCCACTCTGGTTCGGAAATCAGTTTGTGGACGATGACCAGAATCCAGTATATGGCACAGCGCGGGTGGTGCTGGCGCTGCAGCGGTGCGGTTACGAACCCCTCTGGACGCACCTCGCGCGGGCGGTCGATTGGCTCGTTGCCACGCAGAACAGCGATGGCGGCTGGGGGGGCGCGAGTGGCGCACCGTCATCGGCCGAAGAAACCGGGCTCGCCCTTCAGGCGCTCGGCGGTGCTCCGGCCAGCGACGCTATCCGGCGCGCCGTGGCCGGCGGCGCGGCCTGGCTGGTGGAGCATACTGACCGGGGGCGTTGTGCTTCGCCCTCGCCTATCGGATTCTACTTCGCGCGGCTGTGGTATTTCGAAGAACTCTATCCGTGGATCTTCGCGATTGGCGGCCTAGGGAAGTGCAGGTCGAGGTGCTTTCCTCGGGCTGATTAATAGCCGGCTGTCGGCCGGCTACCTCCTCCTTCGCCGCCGCCAGGCGCCAAACGCCAATAGCCCGCAGCCGAGGGCTACCATCGTGAGGGTCCCCGGTTCGGGGTTCGGCGTAAGCTCCATGTCATTTGACAGCAGCGAATCGCCAATCGGATCGAGGCGAAAGCCGGTTCGTTGTCCCTGGTAGAGTCCCGTGCCCACGATCTGACCGCTCGAATTGATATCGTATGCTTCGAGCAACTCCCAGCCAGCCGCGCCGACGAGGACGTTATTGAGGTCCACCATCTGCCCGTCGATCCAGACGTAGGCATGCATCGTGCTGCCGCCGGCGAGCCACGAATGACCGACCACCCAGCCGGCGTCGTTGATCCCATAGGCATAACTGGAGTCCCCACCCAATGTCCCGAGGTCAATCATGACTCCGCCGGCATACAGGTATCCGTGCATATGCCCGCTGGCGACGCTCGCGTTGCCAACCACTGACCCATCGCTACTGATCGCAAAACCGTAGCTGCTCGTCCCGCCAAGGGTGTCCAGCGTGATCACGCTGACGCCGTCCCAGATGAACGACCGAAAGACGCCGGGGGCCGTCTCCCGGACACCGGTGACCGATCCCGAGTTGTTGATGTCGTAAGCGGCGCTCCAGGCATCGCCCCACAGCGAACCGATATCGGTCCACGTTCCGTTTTCGTACATGAATGCGTGTCCGGCGCCGGAGGAGGTGGTCGAACCGCCGACGAGTTGCCCGCGGTCGTTGACCGCATTGCCATAGGAGGCGCCGCCGCCCAGAGTTCCTGGCAGCGAAGCCTGGCCGTTCTCCCAAACAGTCGCTCTGGCCCCCTGCCCGGTGTAGGACGTGCCGGCGGCGGTCCCGCTCTCATTCACGTCTCGAGCCTGGCTCTCAAACGCTCCCGCCGCCCAGCTCAGATTCGACGACGAGAATCCGTCGAAGATGAATCCGGACAGCACCGATGAAGGGAGCGCAGACCGGCCGACGGCCACACCCGTACCGTTCAAGGCGAAGCCTTCGCTCGATATTCCCCCCAAGGTCCCCAGCGACACGACTTCGTATTGCAGAGCGAAAGAAGCCCCAAAGCCCGGAGCGACCAAGATCAAGATTGCCAGTAGTGTTCTCATAGGATCACCTGTAGTTTGCGTGAGAACCTTGGGTGAGCCAATGGCCCATGGTTCCTACTCCCGTCCATCATCGAGGCGGTATCCGTAACAGTACGCGCCCGAGTATATAGTTGTTAGCTATCGCTATCAGCCAATGATACGCTCAGGAGCAGCCCTGTCCAATGTCAGGAATTTTCTGGAGGAATAGGCCTCAGCCCGGAGTACTCCGAGGGGTAAATAGGTCGCGGCGGATGACCGGCACGACCATCAGGAACGCAATTGCACAAGGTCACGCCCGGCCATCAGAACCTCTTCGTGAAAACGATCACAGCCGACACACAGGTTGCGATACACCTCGCCGGAGGCCATTTTCGTCTCGGATTTCCGCAGGAACTTTTCCACGCTCCAGCCATGCGTGATTCCCATCCGTTCGGGATGGCCCATGGAGATCGCCTCGTAGACGGGGTTTCCTGTGTGGCGATCGAGGATCGATTCGAGCTTCTCCTCGAGCAAGTTCCCCAAGGGCAGTTTTGTTTTGATACAGCAGGGATGAACATTGCCGTTAGGCTCGATGGAGACCTCCGAGCCGGCGTGCCGGTAGTCGAGGAAGTTCA
>CAYLSS010000771.1:0-3084 GCA_964385765.1 uncultured Solibacteraceae bacterium | reverse complement strand
GCAGCCGCTGATAGTGCGTGACGACGACCATGGCCCGTTCCGCACTTCGCATCCTGTTGACTCCGTCGGCCACGGTCTTGAGCGCATCGATATCCAATCCGGAATCGGTTTCGTCCAGAATCGCCAGCCGCGGCTCGAGGATCGCCATCTGGAAGATCTCGTTCCGCTTCTTCTCCCCGCCGGAGAAGCCCGCGTTGACCGCCCGCTTCAGGAAATCGGGATTCATGTCCACGAGCTTCAGCTTTTGCTTCGCCAGCTCGAGGAAATCCATGGCGTCGAGTTCCTCCTGTCCCCGGTTCTTTCGCATGGTGTTCAATGCCGCCTTGAGGAAATAGAGATTGCTGATGCCGGGAATCTCGACGGGATACTGGAAGGCCATGAAAATGCCCTCTCGAGCCCGGTCTTCGGGCTCCATGTCAAGCAGATCCTTCCCATCGAAGATAACCTCGCCCTCCGTCACCTGATAGAGATCCCGACCGGCCAAAACCTGAGCCAACGTGCTCTTGCCCGAGCCGTTCGGTCCCATGATGGCGTGGACTTCACCCGCGTCCACCGCCAGATCGACACCGTCGAGGATCTTCGTCCCCTCGACTTCCACATGCAGATTCTTGATTTCCAGTAATGCCATATCAGCCTACGCTCCCTTCCAGGCTCACGCCCAGCAGCTTCTGCGCCTCGACGGCGAACTCCATCGGCAACTCCTTGAAAACCTCCTTGCAGAAACCATGAACAATCATCGAGACCGCGTCTTCCGTTCCGATTCCTCGTTGCTGGCAGTAGAAGAGCTGATCTTCTCCGATCTTGGAGGTGGAGGCTTCGTGCTCTACCTGGGAAGAAGTGTTCTTCACTTCCAGATAGGGGAAGGTGTGAGCTCCGCATTCGTCGCCGATCAGCAGCGAATCGCACTGGGAGTAATTGCGAGCCCCGGTCGCGTTCTTGAGGATTTTCACCAGGCCACGGTAAGTGTTCTGCCCGTATCCCGCCGAAATGCCCTTCGATACGATTGTGCTCTTGGTGTTCTTGCCGATATGGATCATCTTCGTACCGGTATCGGCCTGCTGGCGATTGTTGGTCAGCGCCACCGAGTAGAACTCACCGACCGAGTTGTCCCCGATCAGGAGACAGCCCGGATACTTCCAGGTAATGGCTGAGCCGGTTTCCACCTGGGTCCAGGAGATCTTCGAATTCGCGCCCTGGCACTTGCCGCGCTTGGTGACGAAGTTGTAGATGCCACCCTTCCCGTCCTTGTCGCCGGGGTACCAGTTCTGGACCGTCGAATACTTGATTTGCGCATTGTCGAGCGCTACCAGTTCCACCACCGCGGCGTGCAACTGATTGGTGTCGCGCATCGGCGCCGTGCAGCCTTCCAGATAGCTTACATACGACCCCTCCTCCGCGACGATCAGTGTGCGCTCGAATTGCCCCGTGTCCTGTGCATTGATCCGGAAATAGGTCGACAGTTCCATCGGGCACCGTACGCCCTTGGGAACATAACAGAACGAGCCATCGCTAAAGACAGCCGAATTGAGTGTGGCGAAGAAGTTGTCGGTGTACGGCACCACCGAGCCCAGGTACTTTTCCACGAGTTCCGGATGCTGTTGCACAGCCTCCGAGAAGGAACAGAAGATTACGCCGTGCTCGGCCAGCTTTTCCTTGAACGTGGTGGCCACCGACACGCTGTCGAAGACCGCGTCCACCGCGACTCCAGCAAACATCTCCTGCTCGTGCAGGGGGATTCCCAGCTTTTCATAGGTGCGCAGCAGCTCCGGATCCACTTCGTCCAGGCTCTTTGGCTTATCGTCCTTGCTCTTGGGCGCCGAGTAGTACACGATATCCTGGTAATCGATGGGCGAATAGTGGACGTTGGCCCATTGCGGCTCCGTCATCGTGAGCCAGTGACGGTAAGCCTTCAGACGCCACTCCAGCATGAACTCCGGTTCCCGTTTCTTGGCCGAAATCAGACGGATTACGTCTTCGTTCAGCCCTTTCGGAACCGAATCCGCGCCGATGTCGGTCACGAATCCCCATTTGTACTCTTTATTTACAAGTCCTTTGATTGCAGCGGTCGAAGCGCTCATTTTCCCTCCTGCGAATTTCAGCGTACCAAATCACTACTATCAAGTCAAGATACGGCCACGCTGAACTTGAGTGCCCGCGGAGTCGTCACCCGGGGCATAGGATGGATAGCCCTGCTCAACTCGATGCTCCGCCCGGCTCACTGGAACCGGATTGCTCGGCGAGCAATTCTTCGACGACGCTCTTCAGCTTTTCACGGTTGAATCCGTCGAGCGTCAACTGGACCGGCTTGCTGGCCTCACCAAAGTAGATGCTTCGATGGGGGTACGGGATCTCGATTCCTTCCTGGTCGAACTTCTTCTTGATCCGCCGATTCATCCCTCGCCCCACCGCCCATTATTTGATCGGCTTCGTTTTGATGCGGGCTTTCAGGATCACGGCGGAATCGGCGAACTGATCCACCCCGAGGAGCCGCTCCTGGCGACGCGGTCAGTTCCACTCTCCACGGCCTGCAGCTTTCATCCTTACCTTTGGAGACCACCGCGCCAGAATGTTGTTTCAAAAAGAACTTATTCGAGACTCAGGACTTACCTTGCGGATCACCGGCGAGCTTCTCCGGATCGAGAAGCTGCTCGACCTCGTCGCGCGGCAATCCGGTCATTTCGGCCGCCGTTTCTCCGATGGGCTTGCCCTCACTGCGAGCTTTCTTGACGATCTCGGCAGCGCGGTCATAGCCGATCTTCGGAGCCAGCGCGGTAACCAGAATCGGATTCCGCTTCACCACCGCGTCGAGATGTTCGCGACGAACTTCAAATCGCGACACTCCTTTGTCGGCGAGGCTGACGGCTGAATTGGACATCAGCTCGATGCCTTCCAGCAGATCGTAGGCGATGAGCGGGAGCATCGTATTGAGCTGAAATGAGCCTGCCTGACCGGCAATACTGATCGCCGTATCGCTTCCGATCACCTCGGCGCAGGCCATGGCGACCGCCTCCGGGATAACCGGGTTGACCTTGCCGGGCATGATGCTGCTTCCCGGCTGCAGCGCCGGCAGCGTGATCTCGCTCA
>CAYLSS010000770.1:0-3085 GCA_964385765.1 uncultured Solibacteraceae bacterium | reverse complement strand
GATCATCCAGTATTTGAGCGGCGGCTTCTCCAGGTATTTGATGCCATTGAGCCGCGGCGTCACCCAATCTCCGGATTCAAGCATGTTCCGCGCAATCTGGGCCTGTACCGCATCCACGTCATCCATCAGCGACGGCGGGCTGACTATGCAGCCGAAGTAGATGACTATGGCCGTGAGAACCACGATCCATTCGTAGCGGACACCGGTCAGCGAGTCCGGCGGATAACGCAGACGGAGCATGAGCGAAAGCTTCCTTATAGCACGCCGGCATGGAGACCCCTCCGGTCTGAACATGCGACACTAGAAATTGTAGGATCCAGGACAAGCAGCCCTCCCATGCTCCACCCTCGTCTTCTCCGCACCGCTGTCGCCATCATTTCTATTGCACCGGCCCTCCTCGCGGATGCGGTCCGGTTCAACGTACCGCTGCCCACTCCGAAGTCCCACTACCAGACCTACAACCCAGACCAGGCCACCCTCGAGCTGCTCAGCAAGGTCATGAATGACCTTGATCCGGAGATGCAGCAGAAGGTCATGGACTTCATGGCCGATCCGAGCCAAGGCGTGCCGGACGGAACCGATTTCGGGCAAATCCAAGCCACCATCGAGAAACTCGGCCTGCGAAAGTACAAAGCCGAACTTCTTGAAGTGCTCGTGCACCAGTCCCAGGTGCTCGATCTTGTTCCTGAAGAGCATCGCGAGGACGTGGTCCCGATCCTCCACGATGCCTTGCTGGCCTTCATGGATGGGCTGAGCGAAGACCGTTTGGCGGAGCGGATTCTGGCAATGTCAAGGATCCCGCCCGAAGCTCCTCGCGGCGACAAGATCCTGATCCTCGCCTCGAAGATCCCGACACTGCAGAAGCTGGGACAGATTGTCGCCCGCATGGAAGAGATTCCGCCCGATATCAGGGCGGCTCTAGAGACGCTGGAGAACCAGATCAGCACGATGTCTCGGGCTGAGCTGGTCGGCTACATCCGAGAGAGCGTCGGCCGGGAGACGATTGACCGCTACCGGATCCGCTTCGATGACAAAGTGCTTGCCGAAGCCAGTGTCGGGGCCGTGATTCGCGGGACCTTCATGCCGCCGGAGGGGGGGGGACCGGTCGACATCGTCTGTAAGCTGATCAAGCCTTACGCGGCCGAAGGCTTGCCGCGAGAACTGAAGATCATCGATGGCCTGATCGAGCTCGCGAAGGCTCACGGCGATTTCTACAACATTGGCGGGATGCCGCTCGAGGATCTTTTCAGCGACATCAAGGCGGGGCTGGCCGAGGAGATCCGGGTGGCCCAGGAGCAAGCCAATTTCCGCCGCGCGGCCGCGTATTACGAAGACAGCAAGTTCGTGAAGATCCCGCGGATCTATGACTTCTCGACTGAGAACATCACCTTCATGGAATTCCTGCAAGGCGAGAAGATCACCGATGCCTTCCGGGGCGATCAAGTGAAGCGGACGGCCCTGGCAAAACGGCTCATTCGGGTCATGACCCATGGCGCCCTGTTCTCCGAACATGACATCGCGATCTTCCATGGCGATCCGCACGCCGGAAATGTAATGCATGTTACCAACGATCCGGAACGTCCGTACCTGATCGGTCTGCTCGACTGGGGCTTGATGGGCGCTTTCGACCGCGAGCATCGCATGGAGATGGTACAGCTCTCGCTGGCCCTCCGGCGGAACAGCCAAAAGCGGCTCCACCGAAGCGTCGGAGCTCTCTTGCGCGGGGGGGCTCCCCAAGATCGCGCCGAGCAGGCGCGCCTCTTCAAGCTGGCAGACGAGAGCCTGGGAGAAGAGGGTGGCATCTTTGAAATCTATGCCTCGTTGATCGAACGCCTGACGCGCGCCGGCTTCGTTCTGGACCCAACCTTCGCTCTCTTCATCAAGAGCCAGTTCACGTTGAGCGGCATCTACCGCGAGCTCGATCCGGACCTGGACCCTGATGAGTACACCGAGAAGCTCACCCGCAGACGGGTCATGAAGGAGTTCCCGAAGCGTCTGCTCCTGTTGCCGGCATGGAATTACCGCGGCTACCGCAGTCTGATGTCGAACTCCGAGGTATTCACTGAACTCTTCAATTAGCGCCGGCTCGCCCCATCCTTACGGCGTCCGGTGCATCCTTAATAGGGATGCCCGCTAAACAGATCCCCGGCAACTTGCGCACAGTGCTCGAGTATCACGATCGCACCAAGCACCACCTCGACCGCTACGCCCGTTCACTCGGTTTCATGGACTGGGACAACCAGCCGAATCCGTTCCGTCGATTCGAAGGCGCGCCCCTTCTCCGGCTCCACCTGCCGGACGAGGAGCGGACGCCGACCTACGATTCCCTCTACGGCGGCCGCCTGGAGGCGCAGCCTCTCGGCAAAGAAGCGGTCAGTCGCCTCTTCTATTACAGCCTCGCGCTGTCCGCCTGGAAGCAGGTTCTCTGGCCGGACGGCCGGGTCCGCGTCCGATGGTCGCTTCGCGTTGACCCGTCAAGCGGCAACCTGCATCCAACGGAAAGCTATCTCATCTGCGGGCCGGTCGAGGGACTGCATGACCGGCCGGCCGTTTATCACTACGCGCCATTCGAGCATGCGCTGGAGCTTCGCCGCGAACTGGACGCGAGCCCGATACTGGGGCCGGACTCGATGCTGATCGGCTTGACCTCGATCCATTGGCGAGAGTCCTGGAAATACGGCGAGCGCGCCTACCGGTACTGCCAGCACGACTGCGGTCATGCGATCGCCGCAGTCACGCTATCAGCGGCTTGTCTGGGCTGGCGGGCGCAGTTGCTGGACGAGATCGACACCGGTCAGCTCAGCCGGCTGTTGGGGGTCGACTCGCAGGAGGGCGCCGAAGCCGAGCAGGCGGATTGCCTCCTGCTGCTCTCCCGCGCCGGCGGCGACGCGCCGGGTGTCGAAGAGTTGTCCGCCCTGAACGGGGGCGAGTGGCTTGGAGCCCCGAACCGGCTGAGCGGCGACCATTATCGCTGGGACGTGATCGATCAGGCGGCCGAGGCGGCGCGAAGCTATGGCTACCCAAACCACAAACCCCGGAGTCTCGCGCCCGCCAATGCCGGCGAGGATCGGGACTTGCCCGCTCA
>CAYLSS010000769.1:0-3085 GCA_964385765.1 uncultured Solibacteraceae bacterium | reverse complement strand
AAGCCGGCGCCTATGCCATCCAGGGACAGGCGTCCAAGTTCATCCACCGCATCGAAGGCTGCTATTTCAACGTGGTCGGCTTGCCGGTTGCCATGGTCTACCGCTATCTCAAAGAGCTGGCCATGGAATGACCGCGACTATTGGACGGAGTCGTCGAAGCGGACCTTCGACGTGACTTCGGAACGTTCGAATCCCATGTTGCGTAGCGAGATCGAGATATCGCGCTTGTAAAAGAAGACCGCGCGAACCGTGAATTCCCCGCCATAGCTGACCGGAAACCACAGATCGTCCTCGAACTCCTCATACGCCACCTTGAATCCCAGGTGCTTGATGTTCGTCCCAAGCAGGGCCCGGATCACCAGCGGCACACTCTGCCGGCCGTGCAAATTGAGCCGGACCACCACCGGCAACCTGCCGCAACGGCCTCACGCCGCTACTGCTCCTTCTCCCAGGAAGGCGACACCTGCATGTCCGGGATCCCGAACTGCCCGCTCAGCTTCCCTATCTGGCTCGGGTCGATGTTGCCCACGATGTGGACGATGGTCAGTTCTCGCGGCTCGGCCGCCAGCACCGTAATCCCGGCAATCTTTCCATTGGTCTTGCGGAAGTAGATCTGCACGTTCTCGCCGCCCGGTTTCTTGCTTTGCACATTGACGACCGGGGCCCATTCCGGCTCCTTGAGCTGCGAGCGGACCGCCTCGACATCGTCCATCGAGTACTGGCCCTCTTTCGCGAACTGGTAGCTCCGGACGTAGACGCCCCCGAGGCCTTTGATCACTTCCTTGGCTGCCTTCTCCTCCGGGTCGTGCTCCGACATGAAACCGGAGGCCAAGCCGAGAACATTGGAATCCAGGGTGATGTTCACTACCTCCTCGGCCTTCTCTTCGAGCGCATCCAGGCTGGCCGGGAACACGATGTCCTGCGGACCCCCCAGGAGCGCCAGCGACGCCGCCAGCGTGAACGATATCAAATATTTGCACATGGCTTTTTCCTGTCCTATCGATTCAGCTTACTGACCCCCGCTTTGGCGTCTTGGATCTGTTCCGCGGTGATCCGGAGCGCCAGCAAAACTTGTTCCTTGGCCCGCTCTCCTTCCGCCCGGCGTGCCATCTCGCGCTGGTACCCGACGCCCGCCATGATCGCCAGGCACAGGGCGGCAACCGGAACCCAGCGCAGTCGCGGCGCGGTGAACACTCCCGCCAGCCGCTGCCGCCATGATGGACGGTTTTCTTCTTCCGCGACTCTGGCCAGCACGCGATCGACAAAGCCCGCCGGCGGATCGACCCGGACCAGCGTTTTCTTCAATTCCTCGTCAAATCGTTTCATGCTGTCTCTCCTCGCTCCTCATCCGCCGTTCCCAGCAGATGCGACGCCTTTTCCCGAAGCAGCGCGATGGTCCGGAACAACTGCGTCCGCACCGTGCGCGCCGGTATGCGAAGAATCCTGGCGATCTCTTCGAACTCCATTTCCTCCTGATACCGGAGAATCACGAGCAATCGCTTGCGTTCGGGCAGTGATGCAATCAGCTTGCGCAGCCGGTCGCGCAGCAGCGGGTCCTGAACCGGGGGAGCCGATGCCGGTTCCGGAACGCTCTCCAGATCCACCTCCAGCGCTGATCCCCGCTTCCGAATCTGATCGATCGAACGATGGCTCGCCACCCGCCGCAGCCAGTTGGTCACGTGCGCTGGCGATTCCATCCGGTCCAGGTGGCGATAAAGCTGCAAGAAAACATCCTGCGCCAACTCTTCAGCCGCGGCCCGGTCGCCCAGTGAATGGTAGGCGATGGAAAAGACCATTGCCTGGTTATCCGTCACCAGTTGGCGGAAATCGGCCGCGGTTATCGCCATGCTCTCGCCGGGGATCGTCGCTGACGCCGCGGTTGCCGTTTCCATCATTCTCTTTACAATCGCTTCATCCCGGATTACGGAACGTCACCGGTCACTGATTCATTTTTTTGCCGCGCCCACTCGAAAGCCGGCCAGGACACTCCCGATCCGGCTCCAGCCAGGAGTTCACTTGACGGCGTCCATGAATCACTCGTACCTTATTAACATCACTGGGAATGTCATGCTGCGCCTGTCCCTATTGTTATTTTTTCCGGGCGCGGCGGGTGCGGGCAAGGCGGCGGCGGCCGAGTTCGAGCCCGCGGTTCCTTCTTTCTTAGCCAAACACTGCACTTTCTGCCACGGCAACACGACTACCATTGCGGGCCTGAACCTCGCCCTCTACCACGACGCCGCGACCGCGGCAAACAGCGACGTCTGGGAAAAGGTGGTGGCGAAACTGCGCGCCGGCGAGATGCCGCCCCCCGGACGCCCCCGGCCGGCCGCCTCGGAACTCGAGCCGGTGATCGAGTGGCTCGAAACCGAGGTCGCCAGGCGGCGCAAGGAACAGAGCGCTGACCCCGGGCGTGTCACCGCCCGGCGGCTCAACCGGCAGGAGTACAACAACACGATCCGCGATCTCCTCGGCGTCGACCTGCGCCCCGCCGATGACTTCCCCGCCGACGACTCCGGCTACGGGTTCGACAACATCGGCGACGTGCTCTCGCTCTCCCCTGTTCTGATGGAGCGTTACCTGACAGCCGCCGAACGCGTCGCCAGCGCTGCGATCGTCGTGGACCGGCACTACCCGGTGACCCAGGAAGTGTTCCGTCCCGAGCCAAACGTCGATGTGGCCGGCGAGGCCGTCTGGCCATCCGAATTCGAGGCTACCTACGACTTTCCCGTTGAAGCTGACTATGAAATCAAAATCCGGATCGGGGGAAAACGACCCAGCGCTACCCTGTTCCAGAAGCTTTCTGTCTGGCTCGATGATTCGCTCGTCGGCTCCTACGACGTAGTTCTGGGCGACAGCGACCTCCGCAAGTTCGAGTTCCTGATGCGCCTGCCCGCTGGACGGCACACACTTCGCGCGGAACTCATCGACGACTATTCCCATACCGACGACGCCCGCGGTGAGCCTCCCGGTCCGAATACTCGCAGCCGCAATTTCGTGATCGATCGGATCGAGATCACCGGCCCCTATGACCAGGCGCCGCTGCCCGCGACCGCCAGTCATCGCCGGATCTTCATCTGCGGAGAGC
>CAYLSS010000768.1:0-3086 GCA_964385765.1 uncultured Solibacteraceae bacterium | reverse complement strand
GGATATGGAGGTGAGATCGCAGCCCGGATCGCCGATGAGTTGTTCGAGT
Source organism: uncultured Solibacteraceae bacterium (assembly GCA_964385765.1). Classification (GTDB taxonomy): domain Bacteria; phylum Acidobacteriota; class Terriglobia; order Bryobacterales; family Bryobacteraceae; genus CAWELS01. The sequence goes on along the minus strand of CAYLSS010000768.1, from coordinate 3,037 downwards.
ACCTCGACGCGCCAGTCGGACGTGTGGGAGCGCTCGATACCTACGTCGGCTACAATCCGGTCCTCGAGGAGGCGATCCTTCCGCAGGTCTCGGACGTGAAAAAAGAGATTGACCGGTTGCTCAAGTATTGAGTAGTCAGGTTGATCCGAAGAGCTACCACTCGACGCCCACGCTCGTGATCACCTGATCCCGCACGTTCACGGAGTCTGTGAATTCCGGCTTGCCGGGAAGCACCAGCCGTATCTGGTACGTGCCCACGGGAAGCTTGATCATGGCCGGTGTTTCTTCGCTTTGCCGTTCTCCGTTCAGATAAATCTCCGCCCCCGGCGGTTTGGAGGTGATGGCAAGGGTTCCCGCCATACGGTCCAGATTGACGGTCACACTGGTCACATTGGGTACCTGAATGATCCGCGGTGAAAGACGGTGTCCGGCCATGGTCAATCTCACTACGTGGCGGCCAGGCTCCAAAGGAAGCTCACACGGAGTGGTGCAGCGGAGCTGGCGATCTTCATCGGCCATCGCTACTGCTCCCGGTGGATTGGACTGAATTTGAACCCAATGGATCTTGGGTTTGGCTGGGGCAGCAGGCTTGCGAGATTCCGCCTTCGGAGCAGGCTCGGGTTTCGGCGGCTCCCGCGCGGGCGACTCGGCCGGAGGCGCAATACCGCCTGCTTCACCCCCGACAGCCGGTTCCTCCGCAGCTTCCTCCTCAATCGGAGGCGGGGGCGGCGGGAGCGGCTCAAGGGAGGAATCCACTTGGCGCAAAGGCTCACCGGCATCGGCGAGCGGAGATTCGCCTTCGGTATCCACGGGAATGGTTGGAGGCCCGAAAAAGGCCCGAATCTGCTCGAAGTGCTCGAAGTAGGCGTAGACGCCACCACCAATCAGCGCCAGCATGAACACGGCGACAACAAGGTTCCGCAGAAGGTTGGACTGCGGCTCTTCGGCCTCCTCGTCGGAGCGCCGGGGCCGAGTTCGAGCAATGCGTGGCAGAGAGGCCCCCTGGGAGACCTGGGTCGCTTCGACCGGGGGAGGGGCCGGCGGCCGTTTCGGCGGTGGGGGCATATCCGTTGCGACAGGAGCCGGTTCGCCTCCCGGTGGAGGGGCAGGTCTGCCGGCCCCGGAGACAATCGTCCTCAGGTCACCGGATTCGCCGCGCGGCAGGGGACGCCACTCGGGGTTCTTATTGGCGGCCAGGGCAAGTGCATTGACAAACTCGCTACAAGTGGAGAACCGGCCGGACGGCTCCTTCGCGAAAACCTTCTCGAACGGCTTGCCGACCTCGGGCGCCAGCGACGGATTCACCCGATCCGGTGACGGGGGAGTTTCCTTGACGATCTTAAACAACAATGTCGGCAGGGCATCAGCCACATAGGGCCGCTCACCAGTGATCAGTTCGTAAGCAATCACACCAAGCGCGAACTGATCCGAGCGGCCATCAATCTGGCCTCCCTGGATCTGCTCCGGCGACATGTAGTAGGGGGTACCGAAGACTGAGCGCGTCTGCGTCATCTGCTGGGAGAGGATTTTGGCGACTCCGAAATCGGTGATCTTCGCCTCGCCGTCGACGCTGATCATGATATTGGCGGGCTTAATATCGCGATGAACGATGCCTTTGGCATGAGCGTAGTCGAGCGCCGCGGCTGTCTGCCGGAGATAGTCGATGAGAGTCTCTTTTTCCGGCGGAGGACCTTCGGCCATTAGCATCTCGAGCGGCTGGCCATTCACAAACTCCATGAAAACATAGGCTGTATCACCTTCTTCATAGATGTCATAGATGGTTACGATACCCGGGTGTGAGAGCATACCGGCGGAGCGCGCCTCACGCAGCAGCCGTTCCCGCATGAACTCGCGCTCGGAGCTGTCACTCAGGTCGCCGAGACGAATGGTCTTAATCGCCACCGTCCGGCCGATCGTCGGATCCTCGGCTCGGTACACTACTCCCATAGCGCCCCTACCGAGTTCTCCAATCACTCGATAGCGTCCGATCTGCTCCACCGGTCGCTATTGTAACGTAGACAGCCGGCATCGGAGGTCCTGTTGCTAGTGAGCGGGTTGACTTGGAAGGTTTAGATCGGTTATTGTCTACTACATTGATGGGGATTACGAATTGGGGCCACTGAACATTTCAGTGAAGGGTGAATACGCGTTGCAGGCGATCCTCGATCTTACCTTGCAGGAAACAGCCTCACCCGTAAAGATCGCTTCGGTCGCTAAGCGCCAGAAAATTCCGCAGAAATTTTTGGAATTGATTCTGGCGGGACTGAAACAGGGCGGATTCGTCGAGTCGCGGCGAGGCGCGGATGGAGGCTATATGCTTGCCCGTTCACCCGACCAGATCACGGTTGGAGAGGTCCTCCGGTTTGTGGAGGGGGCCCGGTCGAATAAGGCTGCGGCGAGGCGCCAGAACGAGACACCCTTCAGTGATATGTGGCGCCGGATCGACTCTGCGGTCTCCGATATTTTGGACAACACCACCTTTGCCGAGATTGCACGCAACTGGAAGGAAAAACAAAGCACCTACGTCCCGAACTGGGAGATCTAGCGACGGCATTGATCGAGTTCCAAACTCAAATTCAGGATCAGGATAGCGATGGTATTCGAGGATAATTCGTTCAGCATAGGGAAAACACCGTTGGTCCGGCTCAACCGGTTGGCACAAGGCGCCAAAGCGACGGTGCTCGCGAAGATCGAAGGGCGAAATCCAGCCTATTCGGTGAAATGTCGAATTGGCGCTTCGATGGTCTGGGACGCCGAGAAGAAGGGCATTTTGAAGCCTGGCAACGCCATTATCGAACCCACCAGCGGCAATACCGGGATCGCACTGGCATTTGTCGCGGCGGCGCGCGGTTATCCACTGACGCTTACCATGCCGGAGACGATGTCAATCGAACGCCGGAAGGTGCTGAAGGTTTTTGGGGCCGAACTCCTGCTCACTGACGGGGCCCTCGGAATGAAAGGAGCCGTCACTCAGGCCGAGGAAATCGCCGCCTCCGAGCCGGCGGCGGAGAGCGAACCGGGAGAGGCGATGCGAAGT
>CAYLSS010000767.1:0-3088 GCA_964385765.1 uncultured Solibacteraceae bacterium | reverse complement strand
CGGATTCGTCGGGGTAGTAGTAGGAGCTCCTGATGTCCACGGCGCCATTGGTGCCCTAGACGTAGACGTACTGGCCGCCGCCGGGCATCTCACGCGGATGAAAGAAGACCTGGGTATAGGACAGCTTGGCTCCGTTTTGGTAGTCGTAGCTTAGGGTGTAGCCGTCCATGCTGGTGCGGCCGGGCGGCTCGTTCTTCCACTTCAGTACGTCGCCGAATCCCGCGGCGCGGGCCGGGAGGCTGCCGACAGCCCAGTTGCAGAGGTCGAGGTTGTGCACCGACATTTCCACCAGCACATCGCCGGATCGCTCGGCGTTGAAGAACCAGTCGGCTGACGAGAAGTCATGTGGGATGTCGCGCGAGGAGTGGCGCTGCGCTTTGACCATGATGACGTCGCCGACGATGCCCGAGCGGATCTTTTCGATGGTCTTCTCGATGCGCTGCATGGATCGCATCTGCTGTCCGGCCTGGAACACTTTGTCCGACGCCCGGGCCACTTGGACCAGCTTTTCAATCGACTCCGCGGTGATTCCGATTGGCTTCTCGCAGTAGACGTGCTTGCCCGCCTTTAAGGCGGCGATTGCCATCTCGACGTGCAGATCGCACGGGGTAGCGATGACCACCGCGTCGATATCATCGCGGCGGATCACCTTTTTCCACTCGTCAGTGGTAAAAGGATCGTGCCCGGAAGCCGTGCTTGCTGCTTTATCCAAGCGGCCGGGCTTGATGTCACAAAGCGCATTGATCCGGACGCCGTCCAGGGCGATGAATTGCTCAACGAGATAGAAGCCCCGATTGCCGGTCCCGATAAAGCCCAGACGAATCGGGTTGCCTTGGGCGCGCAGCGTGCTGGACAGTGTTCCGGCTGCCAGCGAGCCCATAAGAAAGTCTCTACGATTGGTTATCATTGTTGACGAATCCTCTTCCACCAGACCTCCGGACGGCCGTCGGGACCGATCGCAGGGTTTGGTTCGACCATCATGCCATACAGTTCAGGCCGCCGGGCGCGTATGTAAGACTGCCCGGAGGCGACGGAAATCTTATTAGGGTCCAGGGTAGCGACGACGACTTCGTCGCCAAGCCGCCGGCATTCGGCAATGATCTCGCCGAACGGATCGAGCACCATCGAGCCGCCGGGCTTGATCGTCCCGCCGTCCACGCCGATCGGGTTTGTGTAGACGGCATACACGCCGTTTTCGTAAGCGCGCGCCGGCAGCCAGCGGAGAATCCAACCGCGGCCTTTGGGCCCGTCGAATTCCTGCCGGCAGCGGACGGGATCGAGCTCCCGGTTCTCCCATACTTTCGGGTCGACCACGCCGCGTCCTGGCATCGGCGAAGGAAGGCACCCGGTTACATGCGGCATCAGGATAATCTCGGCGCCGCGCATGGCCGTGATACGCGGGTTTTCTGGAAGATTGTTGTCGTAGCAGATCAGAATCCCGAAGCGGCAATCCAGGTGATCGAAGACTGTGTAGCTGCCTCCGCAGGAGATCGCATCGTGAATGAATGCGTGAATCTTGCGGTGCCTGGCAAGCAGGCCGTCAGCACTCACCACGACGTAGGCGTTGTAAAGCTTGTCGCCATCCCGTTCCAGAAGACCGGCGGCCACCGTGACGCCGGCATCCGTGGCAATCGCGATCAAGCGCTCGACCGACGGACCGGGAATCGGTTCGGCAATGGCGTAGAGTTGTTCCTTCGCAAGGCGCTCGAGGAACGTATAGCCCGAGATCGAGCACTCGTGAAACGAGACGAGCTCTGCACCCTGTCCCGCAGCCTCGGCGGCAAGCGCTGCGATTCGGCCGAGGTTGAAGTCTTTATCGCCGTCTTTCGCCTCGAACTGGCCGGCGCCAATATTGATCTGTTTCATTGGGATATCGTCGCGGTTTGACGGAACAGGAGCCCGTCGCCCTGCGTGCTTGCACTTCCTGCGGGTGAGAGTTCCGGCTACCGGTCAAGTCTCTCTAAAGATTTTACGCGTTTTGGTGAGGCGGCCGGAATGCTGCTCTCCAGCGGGGAGCAACCGTCGTCAGCCCATTGCCGCGCGACGTTGTCGCAGTAGCGTGAGTCCGCTTCCATTTACTGACTTCGCCTGCCGCCTATGGCCGGTTGCCGGTTTTCGCGGGTTCGATCCTAGCGCAATTCGCTCTGCTTCCCGGGGTATCCGGCTTTGCCGCGCATGTCCCGGGGGTGGCGTTCGCTGCGTGGGGTGGGCAGAGAGGGGAACTCTGCCCACATCCTTCAGCCCTGCGGGAGTTCTAGATCAGGAAAGCATCCCGGCCGGCATACTTTGCGACTGAGCCAAGCTCTTCCTCGATGCGCAGGAGTTGATTGTACTTGGCGATGCGGTCCGTGCGACTGGCGGAGCCGGTCTTGATCTGGCCCGCATCGGTGGCCACCGCGAGGTCTGCGATAAAGGTGTCCTCGGTCTCGCCTGAACGGTGCGAGATCATTGAGGTGTAGCGGGCCCGCGCGGCCATGGCCATTGCATCGAGTGTCTCGGTCAAGGTGCCGATCTGATTCACCTTGATCAGGATCGAGTTGGCGATGCCCTCGTTGATACCCCTGGCCAGGCGTTCGGTGTTGGTGACAAACAGGTCATCGCCGACCAACTGGACCTTGTCGCCGAGCTTACCGGTGAGCAGCTTCCAGCCATCCCAATCGTTTTCGTCCATGCCATCTTCAATCGAGATGATGGGGTACTCCGCCGCCCAGGAGGCCCACATGTCGACGAGCGAGGCGGCGTCGTGCTCGCTGCCGTCGGATTTCTTGAAGACGTACTTTTTCTTGTCCTTGTCAAAGAATTCGCTGGCGGCGCAATCGAGGGCCAGGCTGACCTGCTCGCCGGGCTTGTAGCCGGCCTTCTCGATGGCTTCGATGATGAGGTCGAGCGCTTCTTTGTTCGATTTCAAATTTGGCGCGAAGCCGCCCTCGTCGCCGACCGAGGTCGAGTAGCCCTTCTTTTTGAGCACGGTCTTCAGATTGTGGAACACCTCGCAGCCCATGCGGATCGCTTCCTTGAAACTGCTGGCGCCGTGGGGGGCGATCATGAATTCCTGTGGATCCACCGAGTTGTCGGCGTGGGAGCCGCC
>CAYLSS010000766.1:810-3095 GCA_964385765.1 uncultured Solibacteraceae bacterium | reverse complement strand
CGACGAACATGACGCCGGCCGCAAAGTGTTCCGATAGCGCGGTCGAGCACCATGCAGTGGCGTAGCCGCCGTAGGATCCACCGGTCACCCCGACACGCTCTTCATCGACCAGCTTCAGGTTGCGCGACAGGTGATGCACGGCGTCCACGAGGTCGTCGAACTCCTCCATGGCCGGGCGTCCGTGATCGAGCTTGGAGAACTCGACGCCGCGGCCCGTCGAGGCGCGATAGTTCGGATAGAAGACCGCGAATCCATCCGCCGCGGCGACCTGACCGGGACGTGAGTAGCTTGTCAGCCAATCATTTCGGTGGTGCGACTCGGGTCCACCGTGGACCTGAAGGATGAGCGGATAGCGCTTGCCCGGCTCCTCGTTCGGCGGCCGGATCAGAATACCCTGCAGATCGAGTCCGTCCCGCGCCTCATATTCGATCACTTCCTGGCTCGAGAGTTGGATCTCGTCGAGCCACGGATTGCTGTTCGTGAGTCGCCTGGGCGGCCTGGCGCCGGGCTCCCACAGGAAAACCTCCGCGGGATGCTCCGGCGAGCCGCCCACCTGAGCGGCGCGCCGGCCGTCCGTGGAATAGCTCAGCACGGGGGGTGCATGGTCCAGCAGTTCTTCGACCTCGCCTGACGCCGCATCGAAGGAACGGAGTCTGGTTTCGACACCTTCGTCCCAGGTGTAGAGCAGCGTGCCGGAGTCCTTCCAGGCGAGATCGACCACGTCGCCTTCGTCGCGGAGGAAGTGCCGGGTGGTCCGCCGGGTGTTGAGGTCGGTCAGGTACAGGCGGCCGGCGTGCGGATCATTCTGATCGGCGGCGGCTGGCATCGCGATCCTGCGGCCGTCCGGGCTCCAGTGGACTTCGCCCACCTTGCCGGGATTCTCGATCTTGTGAACCACTTCCCCGTCACCGGCCCTCACGATGTAGACGCGCTTGTACATGTAGTCATAGTCGATCAGCGGCTTCGGGACCAGGCTCACTGCGAGCAGCGTCCCGTCCGGTGAAGCTTTCACGTTGTTGGCCGAGCCTTCGAGCGGCAACCGGCGAGGCTCCTCGTCGCTATCGACAGCGGAGATCCAGACGCGCGTGTACTGGATATCCTCTTCGTAGACCTTCCGCGTGAAGCCCTTGTCGGCGAGTTTTTCCTGGCGCTCGTCCTTCTTCTCGGTCGCCCGGTAAGCGATCTGTGTTCCGTCTCCCAGCCATTCGTATTCACGGATGTCTGTCTTGTGGGCAAGAATTCGCCGCGCCTCGCCGCCGGTGAGCGGGATCACATAAAGCGACCGGGTCTTGTCATCGCCACGCTTGGCGAGGAAGCTGATTTCCTTTCCGTCCGGAGTCCATTCCACCTGGCTGACGTTTTCCTGGCCGGCGACAAAGGGCCTTGACCCATGGGTCTCGTTCCACACATGCAATTCGGTCCAGGCCGGGCCATCCTCTTCCTCGAACAGCTTTCGGGGGACCGACACGGTGTAGGCGATGGCCTTGCCGTCCGGTGAGATTTCGGCTGTCAGGACGGTGCGAATCCGGGCGACGTCCTTGGGGGTCAGGGTCTTCGCGGCGCACGGCGCGCCGTGCGCACTGATGAGAATCAATAAGATCAATGAGCAGAATCGCATGCAGATGGAGCCCTCATCAGCAGTGTACTCTTCCCATTGGGGTTCTTGGAATTGACAGGAAACAGAGACTGAAAGAGAAGTGGTACGCCCGGCAGGATTCGAACCTGCGGCCTCGTGCTCCGGAGGCACGCGCTCTATCCAACTGAGCTACGGGCGCTCAACCAACTTCATTGTAAGACCTAAACTTCACCAGAACAAACGCGGGTTATTCCGCGATCAGTTTCTCGATCATGTCGCGCATGTTGGATTCCTCGTCCTTGAAGAATTCATGGGTGCCGGCATACTGGCCGCGGATCTGCCCTGATTTGTCGATGAAGACGAGCTGCGGCATCCACATTGTCATCACGACGGGGTGCTGGAGGAAGTCCACAACCCGGTCCCGATGCACGAGGCCGAGCGGGTAGGAGATTGACAACTCCTGCCTGTAGGAGACGAGATTGGCTCCCTCGTTGATGGCGGCGCCGAGTGCTTGAAATCCCCGGTCCTGGTACTCGGAATACATCCTCTCCATGACGGTGGAAGTGCGCTTGCAGTGGGGGCAAGTCGTGAGCAGGAACTCGAGCGCGACCACCTTACCTTTGAAGCGGCCGAGGTCGAGTTCGCCACCGCCGGGGAGTTGGAGAGTCAAATCCGGAGCCGGCCGCGGTATTTTTGCCGCAAGCACTGG
>CAYLSS010000766.1:0-800 GCA_964385765.1 uncultured Solibacteraceae bacterium | reverse complement strand
ATTCCCCCGATTAAGATCCTACGGTACATGTTCTGGTGTCGACCTCCTGTGCCTGCCCTTGGTTCAGTTTAGCCCAGATTGACCGGCAACGTTTAAAGGACGCGATCGGCTGAACTACGGTTCCGGCCACCGCCGAACGCCGGAGGCGGCTTCGATGCCCTCCACAGCGTAGACCGCGGCGCCTTGGCGGCGGAACTCGAAGTAGCCGGCGTCGCCTTTGCCGGTGAGCCGATTCGCCTCGGTTTCGTCGAACCGGACCTGGTTCCATTTCCCCCGCAGGATCTCGCGCCAGGTCTCGAGCACCGCCTGGGCCGATTCTTCAGTGTCCCAGATCGAAGCGTGAATGAGGGCCGTGCGATCCTGCCTGCGCTTTTGTAGCAGGCGATAAATCCCGCCTCGCCAGGCCGGAGCCAGCCGGCGGACGGCCTTCTCGCCGACGTACTGCTCGAACAGGATCGCATAGTCGAACTCGCCCAGCGTGCCCTCGGCGAGCCGCTTATACGAACGCCGGCGCCGGAGCCTCGGGAAGTCGGGAACCGCGGCCTGTTCGCCGGCGAAGTAGGTCTCGGGATGCATGACGTGACGTGTACTCGCCGGCGGGCGCTCGAACAGGAGCGTGAAACCACGCTTGTCGTAGCGCTCGATGGCTGCCTGCTGGAACTTCATTCCACTGGTGTAGGGGAAAGTGAGCGACTCGCGGATGTACAGCGGCGCGTTGCTCAGGATGGGAAACTCATCGCCCGAGCTGGAGATCATGAGGCCCATGAGTCTCACCATTTCCGGCGATGTCGTGAGTGACT
>CAYLSS010000765.1:0-3111 GCA_964385765.1 uncultured Solibacteraceae bacterium | reverse complement strand
CACCCAGTTGATATCCCCTGACTGGGATCAGTGATTGCGAAGCCCGGACACCCGTAAGGCGCCAGGCTGCCGGCCGCGTCGGCAGATAGTCGCCCGATGAGTGGTTCATGACCGCGTATCGCAGGTAGTACCGGTCCCGTTCGCGGTACAGATCTCGCAAAGCGATCTCAACACGGCCGCGCGTTTCCCGTTCGCCGGCTATCAGAATAGGACTCGCCTCCGTCAGCATCTCAGCAGGTAGAGCGCCTCGTTGGGCAACTTCAGCCTCGGGGAAGGAAGTTCCGTTCGCTGCAACGGGAGCCGGGGCCTGGTCGATCGCAAAGTGCATATTCTCAATGCTGGGCGCGGGAACCAGTTCGTACGCAAATCGCCCGGCCGTCGTCCACACGAAAAGGTTGGTGTTCGCGCCATCCTCCACCGGTCTGACGAATACCCTGTTCTGCCGACGTTCCACGGTGAAGGCGCTCTGATTGCCAACCGCCACCATGGTCACCGGGTCACCCAGTTCGATGACCGTGAGATGATCCGCGGCAGTTTCCACGCGGATGACCTTCGTTGTGTCGGAAGGCTGGGTTTCGAGCTTCTGGGCCAGGAGACCCATGAATGGGAATCCTGACAGAACTACCAAACAGATGACCTGCCTCATCGCCATATCTCCTGCTGACGGTTGCGCCGCCAGGGCCCAGGCCCCCGCGCGGTGGCGAGGGTCCTGGACCTGAGCGGATCGTTTCACATGGGCTTGGCCGGCAAGACTACCTGTGGCAATTGCCGCGTTCCGGGGACTTCCAACTTCCCATCGCGAATCTCACCCGCGCCCGAGCCATACGGGAACGGATGGACCCACCGAACGCGGCCACCCTCGTAGAGAACCTTCCCGTCCGGCGTCACCGCCAGCAGGAACGTCATCTTCGTGTAGCTTTGGCCGGTCTCGCCCGCCACGGTTTCAACGAGGAAACAACGGCCTTCCGCGTCGATTTCCACTATCCCCTCGCTCACCTTGGGAACGGCCAGTTGAACTGGGCGCCCGCCGGTTCGCTCGACGACAGCTCTCAATAGCTCGTTCGGGAACGCATAGAACGGCAGCGCCCCGGATGACTGTTCGTTCTTGGTGCCGCAGACGATCGTGTGAAGAGCCTGCAGCCATCCCATGCGGTTGTCGGTCTTGTGAGCTGCCCACGTGCGCACGAGCCAGATCAGCGACCGGATTTCCTCCTGCCACTGGTGGTCGTAGGCGGACATGGCAGCCCGAGCCTGACAGAGCGTGTGCAGCAGCTTCGATCGGCGTTCCTTGTCCTCCTTACCGGACTCGAACGCCTCCTCGGCTTGTTGCACATTTCCTAGGAGCAGTTTCTTCCTCTCGATTCCGGCCTGGATTGTGAGCGCCCAGGCCCGGTTCAGCCGCCGGCACTCGTCGACCATCGCCGCAGTGAATTCGTACCCCTGGACGAGGCCTCGGAACTGTCCCACCGGCATCCGGTTCGAGAAGAAATCGGTCAGCTCTTTGCGAACCAGGTTGTACATACCGCCGATACGGTCGGTGGCCGGGCAGTCGAAACGCTCGGGCAAGTCCTTGACGGACCGGACCCGCTTCGCTCTGAGCCACTGCGCCGCCGGCGTCTGCTTGATCTGCTCCCGGATCGAGCGGATCTTGTCCTGGTCTGGCGTGACGCCATGTTTCAATTGGTCCAAGGCGAGCTGAAGCTGTGCGGCAAGTTCGCGATGGTAATCGTCCCGGCCGGCCGCGAGGCACTGCGTCATCAGGTCGGTAATCGAGCCGATCTGATTCCCCATGGCCCCGACGGCGACCTGCGGCAGATTCCACCACGGCGACCGCGCCTTCTTCGCCTTAGTCTTTTCGATCGCACCGTTGCCCTTGTGGTTGAAGCGATGCTCCACAAAACGCGGGAAGCGATCGCCCTCCACCACGCAGACAAAGTCGAAGTCGTAATCTCCCCCGTTCTTGGCCGCGGTCTTCGAGTGCAGGACGAACGTGCCCTTCAGTTCGAGTTGCTCGGCCGCAATACGCTCGGCCAGGGTCTCCGTCGCTGGACATCCCTGACGTTCGAATTCGCGCTTGAGCAACTGCCGCGACTCTGACGTGGTGATCTTGGTGTACGGGAGCAGGTCCTCCTTCATGCGCACCGGATACCGAACAACCAAGCCACGGTCGGTATCCAGAGCATTGATCGAACGGTCCTGCGGCATCCAGTCGGAGCCTGAGTACACCTTTCCGCCGTGCACGAACAGGTATCCGTCGTCCGCCAGAGCAAACGCCGGCATTTCGAAACCACCTGCCGTGCAGACCTTGAACGCCCATTTCGCCAGCACACGCTCCAACTGGTTGTTGACCCATGGATGCTGGACCAGGAAACCAGTCGGGTCGGCCTTCAGGACTCCTTCAAGCACGGTACGCTCCACCGACGTTGCGTCTTCGTCCTGCGCGGGCATCTCGTCGACCAGCGGACGCTGGGTGTCGGAGATCCCCAGAAGCTCGAACAGTCCGGTGAAGTCCCTGTTTTCAAGAAAGTCCTTGAGGCGCGCGGTCTGGGCGAGGGCATGCGGCTTGATCTCGAGCTCGAACGAGTCCTCCGGCGCGTGCTGGACGACTGTGTACGAACTCTCGAAGCTCAGCGGCCGCGAGTATTCGCGAATCCCAAGGACCATCTCCCCGGCGAATGTACGCGCTTCGCCAGTGAGCCAGGCAATCAGCTTGGATGGACCCTTGTATTCGGGCTTAACCGAAGAGACCGGCAGAAGCACGTCGGTGTCGAGGGCATCTGCCACCTCGTCCGGCATGATCTTGAACGATCCCTTCGCTTGTGTTTGTGCGAACGCCAGTCGGAACTGGTAGAAGCGGCCGGCGGGCAGACCCAGCTTGTCGAACAGCGACTCGCGGAGCCAGCCACGGCAGTCGTTCGTTCCGAGCTCATGATCGGGCACCACCGTGACACGCCCATGCGGAATCTGCATTCTCACCAGGCACGGCGAGACGAGGATCCCGAAGTACGTGACGGCGGCTTGCGGCCAGTCGGAGAAGCGCGCGGCCAATGGGCGCTCGAATCGAGAGTCCACCGCGTAATACTTTCCATTCTTGGCCGACCCCGATGCGCC
>CAYLSS010000764.1:0-3116 GCA_964385765.1 uncultured Solibacteraceae bacterium | reverse complement strand
GGAGGTAGAGTCCGGCTAGATTTTGATCCGGTCGCATACAAGGTTCTCCGCGATTTTGGCCGAGGACAGAACACCGGGCATCCCGGCTCCGGGATGAGTACCGGCGCCGACCAGGAACAGATTTCTGATGTCTTCGGATTCGTTGTGGGGGCGAAACCAGGCCGATTGACGGAAGATCGGCTCCACTGAAAAGCCGGCCCCGAGATAAGAGTTCAGGGTGGTTTCAAAGTCGAGCGGGGTCAGGCAGCGTTCGGTAACGAGGTTCTCTTCCAGGCCGGGAAGATATCGCTCACCAAGGAAGCGCATCACCCGGTCGCGGAAGGGCCTCGCCTGTTGTTTCCAATCGATGCCGCTGAGTTGGTTGGGGACGGGGACAAGCACATAGAAAGAGTCACAGCCGGGCGGCGCCATGGACGGGTCGGTGCAGGTCGGGCGATGCAGATAGAGGGAGAAGTCGTCGGCGAGGCGTTTATGCTTGAAGATGTCATCGAGCAGCGACCGGTACCGTTCGCCAAGGATGATGGTGTGGTGGCGGACGTCCGGGTACTGCCGGCGAGTGCCGAAGTAGATCACGAACAGCGACATGCTGTAGCGCATCGACTCCATCCGGCGATCGGAGTTCCGCCTCCGGAAACGCGGGTGAATCATCTTTCGATACGTGGTGGCGACATCGGCGTTGCTGACCACGGCGTCCGCGTCGAGGCGCTCGCCCCCGGCGGTCACCACGCCCACCGCCGCGCCATTCTCGACCACGATTTCCCGCACCGGGGTCGAGCGGTGAATGCGACCGCCATCCTGTTCAAGAATCTTGCCGAGCGCATTGATGATGGCCCCGGTCCCACCCATGGCATAGTGGACGCCCCACTCTCGCTCGAGGTGGTGGATCAGGGCGTAGATAGAAGTGGTCTGGAACGGGTTCCCGCCGACGAGCAGCGGGTGAAAGCTGAAGACGCGCCGCAGAAGCGGATCCTTGACGAACCTGGAAACGTAGCCGTGGACGCTCCGGTAGGATTGCAGCCTCACGAGGTCCGGTGCAACCCGGAGCATGTCCGTGAAGCGCAGGAAGGGTCTGTCCGAAAGCTCGACAAAGCCTTTTTCGAAGATGGCCTTGGTATGGCGAATCATCCGGCGATAGCCATCGACGTCAGCGGGAGCGAACGAGGCGACGCGGCGCTCGGTCTGCCGCTCATCCCCGTTGTATTCGAACCAGCGGCCGTCATGAAATTCGATGCGGTAGAACGGGTCGAGTGGAACGAACCGGACGTAGTCCTGGCTGCGCCGGCCGGTGGCGGCGAAGATCTCGTCGAACAAGAACGGCGCTGTCACGACGGTTGGGCCGCCATCGAAGGTGAATCCGCCCTGCCGGTAGACGTAGGCTCGGCCTCCCAACTGATCGCGCGCTTCGAGAAGCGAAACCTGGTAGCCGCGCGCCTGTAAGCGTACGGCTGTGGCCAGTCCAGCGAATCCACTGCCGATGACGACCACACTACGGCGTCCGTCCCGGCGGCGGATGGAAGCGCTAGGCGGCCCAGGCTCCGGCCGGGACTTTGGTTTCTCCGGGGATGTCTGAGCCAGCGTTGGAGCAAATTCGTTCATCAAGATAGTCCACGATTTCATTAAGAGTGCGGGCCTTCGGACCGAACCGCCGGAGGCGCTGGCGGGCCTGTTTTAGTTGAGCGACAACCGGAGCGCGGTTTTGCAACTCGCCATCGAGGTAGTCGTCGGCGAGTTGGAAAGCGAGTCCGAAATCGAAGCCGAAGCGGGCCAACTCCTCCGCTTCATCCTCGCGGCAGCCGGCGGCCACCATGCCGGCATGGAGCGCCAATTCAAAAAGAGGGGCCGTTTTCAGGGCCGTGGCCATCGCGGGGTCGATATCTTCGGCGCCCCGCAGACCCAGGTCGAGAGCCTGCCCGGCGATCAACGTCGAGCAGTCGAGCATCCCTAGCAGACGGCGTTGAAACTGAACCAGGGCGTCCATTTCCCGGCGCTTGAACCCGCCATCAGTGAGGCTGCGGGCGGCGAGCGCCACCAGTCCGAAGGCGGCGAGGATCGCGGTCGCTTCTCCGAAGGCTTTGTGAACACTAGGCCTTCCACGTCGAGCGTCGTCGTCGTCCATGCAAGGGAGGTCGTCGACGATCAGCGAAGCTGAGTGAATCAACTCGACTGACAAAGCCGCCCGCGTGAAGACCTGCATGGGGCCACCGAGCATTCGTCCTGTTCTCAGCGCCAGGATTGGACGAAGTCGCTGGCCCCCGCCGAGTGTCGCGTAGCGCATCGCTTCGGCGACCACTCCTCCGCGAATGTCGCCGATCATCGCCCGAAGCGCACGATTTACATTCGTGCGCTCGGTGGCGAGTTGCTCTGACGCACCACTCTGTACACCCGACATAACTTTTCGATTCAAATTCGGTTTGCACTGGTGTCTTTTTTTGTGGCGGGAGGGGGTCGTTTGTGGCGGACGACGTTTACCGGCCTACCGGGCGGCATGATATCCTGAGAGACATTGAAATACATCGTCGCAGGCTTGTTCGCGCCGGGCGAGGCGAACTTTTGACTCCGGACGCGAACCGAATGCGGTCCTTCTTGCAGGAGCCAAGCACCCAAGATGACTTTCACGCGATCACTCGTTCTCCTGTGCTTGTGCGTCTCCACGGCGTGGAGTGCGGGCACCATACCTGGAAATTCCGAGAATGGCGAGAAACTCTTCGCTGCCAGGCAATGTAACAGTTGCCATTCAGTCGACGGTCGGGGGAGCACGGAAGCCTTGGACCTGTCAGAGAGACCGGCCGGACGTTTCACTCCGTCAGCTCTGGCGGCGGCCATTTGGAACCATGGTCCGGGGATGTGGGCCGCGATGGAGGAAGCCGGGGTGGGGAAGCAGGATCTCAGTCATGGCGATGCCGCTGACCTGTACGCTTACCTTTTCTCCCTTCGGGAGCTCGAGGACTCCGGCAATGCGCAAGCCGGGGGGCGGCTGTTCGGCTACAGAGGATGTGTCGCCTGCCATTCGGAGGGTGCGGGGGCGCCCCCGCCGGCCGAATGGAAAACGATGAACAATCCGATTCAGCTCGTCCGAGCGATGTGGAACCACGCCCCGAGAATGGAGTCCGCGATGA
>CAYLSS010000763.1:0-3117 GCA_964385765.1 uncultured Solibacteraceae bacterium | reverse complement strand
AGATGGTCACGCGGCTGCGCGCGCGCCAGCCAGCCCTCCCTGGCGAGTGGCTTGCCGGATCGCAAGTCTGCCGCGCCGACGAATTCCATTACACGGAGCCCGTCACCGGCGCCATCGCCGAGAACCAGGGAATCAGGCTCTTCTTGGACGACGGTGCGCGTGTCGTGATCCGCCTTTCGGGAACCGGTACGGAGGGTGCGACACTCAGGCTTTACTTCGAGTCCTATTCGAAGGACGAGATATCGGCAGACTGCACCGAGCGCATTCGTCCTTACGCGGATGCGACAAGAGATCTGCTGGGAATTGAGAGCCGCTTGGGCCGAACCGAACCGACCGTAATCACATAGATCTCAAGCGGCCGTCTCGGCATACGGCGAGGATTGCCCTTGTGGCAGACGGAGAACTGAATGTCGGATCGCAAGCGAGTTGCTGCCTGCCATTTCGCGGAAGGCCTCTTCACGGACCTCTACGAATTGACTATGGCCCAGGCATACCAGGCCGAGGCCATGAGCCAAGCGGCGGTATTCGAGGTGTTCGGCCACGCGCTGATTCAACAGGCGCAATCACCGCAGTCGAAGTGGAAGGCGCCGCGATGACTGCCCGACGCCGGGCCGGCTGGAGCGGTTGTCGCCGGGAGGTGCACATGGAATTGGAACTAAGAGGTCACGATACAGTGACGGTCAAACTGTCGTTCGTCGATTCTGTCGTCAAGGTCACCCTGATGGCAGCCGAGTCGAACGGGATCTGGATCGACGTCGACGAGTTGCGCGCAACATTGCCCGGACTGGAAAGCGCGGCTGTCGGCGGTGAGGACACGACGGAGCGCTCCCGAGGGCTTCAGTGTATTTTCATACCGTTCACGCAGATTCAGTACGTGGTGAAGGGTTCACCTGTGCCTTCGTGAACCGCGGACTACCCGGATCGCTAGGCTACCGCTTCCCCCTCTTCGGACAGGGTCGAAGCGCCTTCCGCTTCGTCAAGTCTCATCAATTCTAGGCGCAATGCGTCCACCAGGGCGTGCCAGCTAGCGTCGACAATGTTACCGGAGATCCCCATCGTGATCCATGAGGTACGTTGGTCGGTCCACTCCACCAGGACACGAACCCGAGAGCTGGTCCCGCGACGCGATTCGATGACGCGCACCTTATAGTCCACCAGCTTGACCTTCGAAACCGCCGGGTAGGCTGGCGCCAGACAATTGCGCAGGGCGACGTCCAGAGCATGCACCGGGCCGTTTCCGGACGAACTTGCTGATCGGACCTGCTCGCCCACCCTCAGAGAGACCGTGGCCACGGTAGCCGAACATTCAGGACCCATCATCTGTGTCGTCACGCTGAAGCCGCCCACGTCGAACAACGCGCGCTCGGGCTCGATCGCCTGGCGAGCGAGCAGCTCGAAGGTGCCATCCGCCGATTCCAGGTCGTATCCTTCGTGCTCCAGCCTCTTGACATCAGCCAGGAGCCGCTTGCGCGACGCCTCATCCAATCGGGCGGCAAGCCCCAGTTCCTCGAGGCGATGCAGCAGATTGCCTTTCCCCGAAAGATCGCTCAGCAGCACACGCTGCCGGTTGCCGACAAGTTCCGGCTGGATGTGCTCGTAGGTCGTGGCTTCCTTGCGCACGGCGCTCACGTGTATTCCGCCCTTGTGGGCAAAGGCGCCGCTGCCCACGTACGGCTGCCCGTGCGGAACCGGAAGGTTGGCCCGTTCCGCGATGAAACGCGATACGGAAGACAACCTCGCCATATTCTCCGGACCGATCGTTTCATAACCCCGCTTCAGCTCGAGGTTGACGATGACGGACGCCAGGTTTGCATTGCCGCAACGCTCGCCATATCCGTTCAAGCATCCCTGCACATGGGTGCACCCTTCCCTGACCGCGGCCAGCGCATTGGCCACCGCCACCTCGGAGTCGTTGTGCGGGTGGATGCCGAGTACTCCATCGAAGCGTTTCCGGACTTCCACGACAATTTCGGCGATCTGATCGGTCAAAATCCCGCCTCGCGTATCGCAGAGGCAAAGTACGTCGGCCCCAGCATTTCTGGCGGCCTCGAGTGTGCGGAGCGCAAAAGAGGCGTCGGCCAGGTATCCGTCGAAGAAGTGCTCGGCGTCGTAGACCACTTCGCGGCCGTGCTCCTTCAGGTGTCGCACCGTATCTGAGATCATCGCGTGATTCTCTTCCTCGGTCACCCCCAGAGCACGGTGGACGTGAAGATCCCAGCTCTTGCCAAAGATTGCCACCGCCGGCGTTTCAGCCTCCAGCAAGGCCTGCACATTCGCATCCTGATGGATTGCGTTGCGCGCCAGACGAGTGGAACCGAAAGCCGTGAGTTTTGCGTGGTCAAGTTGGAGGTCCTTGGCTCGCAAAAAGAACTCCTCATCCTTTGGGTTCGACATCGGCCAGCCGCCCTCGATGTACTCGATTCCCAGCTCATCGAGCCTCTTGGCGATGGCGAGCTTGTCCTCCACTGAGAAAGAGACGGCCTCCCCCTGCGCGCCGTCTCGAAGCGTGGTGTCGAAAGTGTGTATTTTCATCTGCGCCTCTCCGAAAAACAAAAAAGCCACCTGCGGGCTTCGTTCCCCGCCGGTGGCTCTGAATTTTGACCTGTATCAGTAGCCGTTCAGGACGGGGCCCATCCGATGGGCCGAATAATAGCGATGGTGATGCGGATAGCCGGGGCGGTTGCGAAACTAGAAGTGACCTGTCGCGACTGCATAAAGCAATAGAATAACATACGAACGCGACTCGTGTACACTAGCACTGAACGAGCGAACACCGGCACTTGACGAATCACAGCGTGCACAACGGCAGCCCGGCGCCGCGGATCCACGGCTAGGCATCAGCAAAGCGGGTAACTCGTACCTGTGAAAGTTACTCGTGCAGTGTGCGCAGCATGTGCTGGGCCATTGGGAACCCGACTTGGCGCTCTGGCAATGGGGCCTGCGGCCGACCGAGCGGGGCGGATCGAATGCCAAGAAGCGAGCCATCGTGGCCGTGGCGCGGAAGCTGGCCGTATTGCCGCACCGACGGTGGTGCAGCGGTGAGAAGTACCAACTGTTCTACACGGCGGCGTGAGGCCCAGAGACGCTGAAGGTTCAAGCTGAGAAGAGGTTTCCCGG
>CAYLSS010000762.1:0-3133 GCA_964385765.1 uncultured Solibacteraceae bacterium | reverse complement strand
GAGGGGCTCTATTGGGATACTTTTCGACTCTGGCACGAGATTCTCGCCGGAGCCGCGAAGGCGGGCCACGGGCGAGGCCTGTCAATCGACGGCATCGGGATCGATACCTGGGGGGTGGATTTCGGCCTCTTCGCGGAAGACGAAACGCTGATCGCAAATCCGAGACATTACCGTGACGCGCACAATAGCGGGATGGTCGAGGCCCTGTGCCGGGCGCTGCCTCGGGAGGAGATCTTCTCTCACACCGGCGTACAGTTCATGGACCTGAATTCGCTGGCCCAGCTTTATTCCATGAAGCTCAATGGATCGCCTGTGCTCGGCCTGGCAAAGAAGCTGCTGTTCATGCCGGACATCTTCAACTACTGGTTGACCGGCCGGCAGTGCGCCGAACGCACAATCGCCTCGACCTCGCAGTTTTACGATCCGCGGAAGCGCACATGGGCTCTCGATCTGCTCGAGAAACTGGAGTTGCCGGTCGGGTTATTGCCGGATATCGTCGATCCTGGAACGGGATTGGGAACCTTACGTCCGGAGGCCGCCGACGCCGTCGGACTCGCGTCCTCCACACCCGTTTTCACGACAGGCTGCCACGACACGGCATCCGCGGTGGCGGCGGTTCCGGCGGAGGGCGACGGGTGGTGCTACATCAGTTCCGGAACGTGGAGCCTGATGGGGATCGAAATTCCCGAACCGGTGATCAACGCGCAAGCCATGGTGGCGAATCTCACCAACGAGGTGGGCGCCGGGGGAACGGTCCGGCTGCTCAAGAACATCGCCGGCATGTGGCTGTTGCAGGAATGCCGCCGCGCCTGGTCTGTGGGCGGACAAGACTACGACTACGGGCAGTTGGTGGAGGCGGCCTCGCGCGCCCAACCCTTCGCGGCCATCATCCCGCCCGATCATTTCCCGCAGCCAGGCCACATGCCCGAACGAATCGCCGAGTACTGCCAACGAACCGGGCAGAGAGCGCCTTCGGGGCCGGGGCCGATCTCACGGTGTATCCTCGAAAGCCTGGCTCTTCGCTACCGCCAGGTCCTCGAACACCTGGAAGGGCTGACGGACAGGAAGCTGACCACGATCCATATTGTTGGAGGCGGATCGAAGAACGAAGTGCTCAACCAGTTTGCAGCCGACTGTACCGAACGAAGAGTGATCGCCGGCCCGGCGGAGGCAACCGCCATCGGCAACATCCTGCTTCAGGCGATCGGTTCCGGGCTCATCGCCGGCCTGCCCGAGGGAAGAGCCATTGTACGGGAATCCTTCCCCGTGAAAGTTTATGAACCGGTCCGTTCCGAAGGCTGGGATTCCGCCTACGAAAAGTTTGTGAGCTTGCCGGCGTAGCTCACCAGCCGCGCCGGCTAACCGACTGGAACTGGGGTCGCTTCCCGGCTCTCGATGACGCGATCAATCATGCCATACTTGAGCGCTTGTTCCGGACCCATGATGTAGTCGCGATCCACATCGCGGGCGACTCTCTCGCTTTCCTGGCCGGTGGCATCCGCCAGGATCTGGTTCAAGGTCTCCCGCATCCGGAGGATCTCTTTGGCGTGGATATCGATATCGGCCGCCTGGCCGGCGAGTCCGCTCATCGATGGCTGGTGGATGAGGATCCGGGAGTGCGGCAGGCTGTAGCGCTTGCCCTTGGCGCCGCAGGCGAGCAGTACCGCGGCCATGGACGCAGCCTGACCGACGCAGTAGGTGACAATGTCGGGCTCCACCAGGCGCATGGTGTCGAGAATGGCGAATCCGGCGGTGATGGACCCCCCGGGAGAGTTGATATAGAGCGAAATGTCCTTTTCGGGATCCTCGGCGGCCAGAAACAGCATTTGCGCGATGACCAGATTGGAGACGATGTCATCGATCGGGGTCCCTAGAAATATGATGTTTTCCTTAAGCAGCCGGGAATAGATATCCATTCCGCGTTCCCCACGAGAGGTCTGCTCGATGACGTAGGGCACAGTAATGGCATGAGCCATGTTGCTCTCTCCTAACGTGAATCTGGTGGCGCCGACACTCCCTCCGAGCGTCGGAAAGCCACTCGGGCTACTTCTTCTTTGTGGACTTGCGAGTCTTCTTCTTCGTCTTCGTCTTCGTCAATGCTGCACGCTTTTTCTTCTGCGCTTCGGCGACGTCGAGGATCGAAGTGTCCTCCATGTAGTCCAGTATACGCGAGCGGAGTTCCTTCCATGAATCGTGCATGCCGCAGGGCGCTTCGTCGTTGCATTCGGCCATGCCGCCCGGACAGCGCTGGTACTCGGCAAGACCGTCAATTGCATCCACGATCTCCAGAAGATTGATCTCATCCGGGCTACGGCGTAGTGTGAAACCGCCGGTCGGGCCTTTGCTTGACCGCAGGAAGCCCTTTCGGGCCAACTGCTGCAGAATCTTGGCCAAGAAGTGTGTCGGAATATCGCACTCGTCGGCGATATTCTTGACCATCGCGTACTTCCCCTCCTGCACATCAGCAAGGTGGACAAATGCTCGGATCGCGTATTCGGCTGAACGCGAATAGATCATACAGGTCTCCCAATGTGAATCTTCAGAATCAATATAAACATATCCTAATAGGAGGTTAATTGGCAACCAGGCTAGGTCCAGATCTCGCTGCAACATGGGACCTTAGTCCTGCAGCGCAAAATTTGCAGGGCTTGGACCCGCAGCATCCAATCGGGCTGCTTGCAGAATCTCTGTTTTTGCTCCATTCGGAGCGCGGTACACTGATGAAGGATTCAAGAATGCCGATAACACTACTAGGGAGCGCATCATAAAGTAGGGAGCGCATCATAAAGCTGGCTGAATGACAGTCCTCATCGCAGATGACAGCACGATCTCACGGCGGCTGCTCGAAGCGGCTTTGCGGAAGTGGGGCTATGAGGTGCTGGCGGCGTCCGATGGTACCGAGGCTTGGCGGGTGCTGCAGCAGGAGGACGCCCCTCGCATGGCCATCCTCGACTGGATGATGCCGGGACTGAGCGGTCTGGAAGTGTGCCGTCATGTTCGCAGTCTGCAGAAACAACGTTACACGTATATCCTCCTGGTGACATCGCGGAACCATCGCGAGGATCTGATCGAGGGCATGGAAGCCGGGGCCGATGATTACATCACGAAGCCCTTCGACCAAAACGAACTCAAA
>CAYLSS010000761.1:0-3136 GCA_964385765.1 uncultured Solibacteraceae bacterium | reverse complement strand
ATGCCTCCAGCAGATACGAGATGGCGTCGGGAGGGTAGGAATGATCGCCGTCGAGCGTAACAATGATATCGCCGGTGGCGCGCGCGAAGCCGCGTTTATAGGCCCGGCCGTACCCTCGGACTTCTTCGCGAATCACCATTGCGCCGAAGGAGGCAGCGACTTCCGATGTACGGTCGGTCGAGCCATTGTCGACCACGATCCGTTCATCGACAAACTGCGGCATCCGCTGGAGGACCTGTTCGATTCCCTCCTCCTCGTTCAGGCACGGGATGATGACCGTGATTTTTTGGCCCTTGTACAAGTTGCTATTGTAGTTCGTCCTTTCGGCAGGAATGAGCGTCTACCTAGAAGACCGCCGGGCACGCAACTGCGCCACACCGGCGATAATTTGTGTTCAGGCGGGCGTCGTGTCCGCGAGGAGTATGATGAAAATCATGAAGCGAGGTTTCGTTCTGATCTGGGCGACCTTGATGCTGTCACCGTTCCTGGCCGGGCAAGCAGATCTGTCCGCCGTGCGGAGGGTCTACATGCTGCCGATGAGCAACGGCTTCGAGCAGTATCTCGCCAACCACCTGACGATGAACAACGTGTTGCAGGTGGTCACGGATCCGGAACAAGCGGATGCGGTATTCACTGACCACATTGGCCTGAAGCTCGAACGGCAGTTGGACGAGCTGTACCCTCCGCCTCCGGAGGAAGAGGAAGAGTCGGCAAAGGATGAGACCGAAGGCGAGGAAGAAGAGGCTGAGAGCGCAGCGGAGCCCGGACAGATGGTGGACGAAAATGTCCCCCCAATCTCCACGTTCTCACGCGGCAGGGGGAATGTTTTCCTGGTAGATCGACGGTCCCGAGACGTAGTCTGGTCAATGTACCACCAGCCGAAGAGGAGATCGCCCGAGAAGCTCGACGAGGCGGCAGCCCGGGTGATTTACAGCCTCCGAGAAAGTATGGGGCTCGGGAAGTAGTCCCACCCGCAACGGCGACACTAAGGCTTGTTATTCGGCTTGTTCCTGTCCTTGTCTGATGATCCCTGGGGAGTCCTTTGAGAAGGCTCCTGAGATGACGGCTGTTTGGCGGCGGGCGCGGGCGCGGGCGCGGGCGGCGGCGGGGGCTTAGTGGGAGCCGGGCGAACGATATCGATGCTCCCTTTGAAGTACGCTCCATCCTCGATGGAGATGGTCGCGCTCTTCAAGTTGCCCACGAGGTTCGCGGCGCTGCGAATCGTGATCTTTTCCTTAGCGTGCACGTCGCCCTGGACCGTTCCGTGGATATCGACCTGCCGGGCCGTGATGTTCGCTTGCACCTTTCCGCTCTTGCCGATGGTGAGCTTGTTGGCCGGCAGTTCCACAGTGCCTTCGATCTGACCGTCCAGGTGCAGGTCCTCGTCGCTGTAGAGCTGTCCTTTCAGCAGCACGGTCTTGCCAATGGTCGCTTCGGCCTGCGTCATGCGAGACGGCGCGGCGGCCGAGGGAGGCTTCGAGGGAGACGATGTCGCCGGCCGCACGGGCTCCGGGGCCGTCTCATTCTGTTGGCTTTCGTCTTTGCGTTTTTTCCACATGATATATCGTTGTCAGTGCAAGAATTACACTGCCCGGCTGGTCTGCGACCGGAAAACATCAGTTATCCAGGAGCTTGAGGGCAGCCACTGAAAGCTCCTGTTCCAGCCTAGCAAACCGGTGGCCACAGGTGTTTGCCTGAGTTGGAACCATTTTCGCTAACGGATCAGATCCGGCGAGGCGCCGCTGATGAGGTTGTCGACATCGGCCTTGGAGACCAGGGGTACATTATCCGGGATGGTGAGTTTAAGGGCGGCCATGGCGCTGCCATACTCGAGTCCGGCTGTAAGCCCGGAGGTAATTCGACCGTATAGCAGACCTGCCGCAAAGGCGTCACCCGCGCCCAGACGGTTGACAACGGTCGCTCTGTGACCGGTGACTGAGTGAGCGCTGCTGCCGTCATAGGCGATCGCCCCATCGGTTCCAAGGGTCATCACGACGGCCTCGAGCTGGTAGCGATCATAAAGCCGTACGAGAGTATCGCGGCGATTGCCGGATCCGCCGGCGAGCATCTCGATATCGGCTTCGGTCCCGATGAGGAGGTCCACCAGGGGCAGGAGTGCGGAGAGTGCGGCCTGGGCTGTCGGACGGTCCCACAGAAGTTGCCGGTAGTTGATATCGAAGCTGACCGAAAGACCGCGGCGTTTTGCGCGGGTCAGGATGGCGGCGGTGGCGGAGCGGCAAGTTTCGCTCAGGGCAGGGGTAATGCCGGTTAGATGGAGCCACTCGGCGGCAGAGATGTAGTCCCAATCGAGGTCATCCGGCTGCAGCATGGTGGCGGCGCTGCCGCTTCGATCATAGACCAGGCGGGGCGGTCGCGGTGGACTGGCGAACTCGAAGTACAGGACCCCGAGGCGCCCGGCGGGGGCGAAGATGGCGGCATCCGTGTCAACGCCGTGGGATCGAATCTCCCGAACAAGGTTGCGAGCCACCGGATTGTCAGGAAGTCGGCCGATCCAGCCGGAATGAATACCGAGTCGCTCCAGTCCAATTGCGACGTTGGCCTCGGCTCCGGCCACATAGCTGGTGTATTGTGTACTCCGCTCAAGCAGATGGTCGCGCGGCGGCGCGAACATGATCATGGTTTCGCCGATCGTGACAACGCGAGGGTTGAACGCCCTGGCACCCGCTGGGTCGGCCGGACTCATTCAGATCTTCACGTCCATGAGACCGATTTTACGGAAAGCGTCGATCATCGCTTTGCCGGATTCTTCGTCCACCGGAAGTATGGGCAATTTGGGCATACCGGCGTCGATCCCGCGCTGGTGCAGCACATGGTAGATGGCTGCATTTGTGGATGACGGAATGTGGAGTACTTGGCGCGCGCGATTGACCTTCATCTGGAGCTTCGCCGCTTTCTGGTACTTTCCCTCGCTGTAAAGATTCCAGAGCAGCACCATGATCTCGGGGAAGGCGTTCGCAAGACCCGAGACACAACCTTTGGCGCCGGCCATCCAGGCGGGCAAAGCGATGCCTTCAGTGCCGACGATGAAGCGGAAGGCGGGACGATCCTGCATGGCGAGCACCAGGTGGGTGAAGTCAATGAAGCTGAACCCGCTGTCCTTGATGCCGGCGATGCC
>CAYLSS010000760.1:0-3137 GCA_964385765.1 uncultured Solibacteraceae bacterium | reverse complement strand
CTTCAACGGCCCGCCCGCGTCTTTCATGAATTGCGTCGATCCTTTGTATACCGGAACGGCGCCCTTCATCCCAAGCCGGTCGAGCACGCGGTGTATCTCCTCGTAGCTCTTCTCCATCCCATCCTGCGCGCTCTCTGACCGCCGGTTGAGGAAAGGCGCCGCGTAAATCGCTTCGACTTTCATCGCATCCGGCGCCAGCATCGCATACGCGACGGCGAACTGATCGTCAATTTCGTTGTAAGTATCGGTGTCTAGGACCACACGAGGGACACGGGACTGCTGGGCGGCGTAGGAATGCATGCGGGCCGCCAGGGCCGTGGCGCCCGCGGCACCCAGAAAACGGCGACGGGAAGACCGTATCTCCATACCGATCTCAGGCTAACATACCCACTCCCGAGGCTGGTCAGCGCAACTCCAATTGCACCGGACCAACACCGAGCCGCCGCACCTCTCGCGAGCCGGGATCCGGATCCCATTCCAGATCGACCTCCAGCGGCGATCGGCAATCGATCGCGAAAGCCCGGTATCTCATTGCTTCGGCGGCGCCTTCGATGAGGGGAGACGACCATCCCATCCCAAAGAGCAACACCAACACGATAATGGCGGTGACGTCCGGCTCCGCTCTTAAATTCCTGCACGCTTCCCGAACTGGCTTCACTACTTCCTCCGGAATCCTCACAGCATGTTGGCTGCCATGGCGGTATCCGCTGGAGACGTATAGAGGCGGTGATCCTTGACAGCGGGTC
Organism: uncultured Solibacteraceae bacterium; assembly: GCA_964385765.1. GTDB lineage: Bacteria > Acidobacteriota > Terriglobia > Bryobacterales > Bryobacteraceae > CAWELS01. The sequence goes on along the minus strand of CAYLSS010000760.1, from coordinate 2,391 downwards.
AACCTCTCACGCTCTGTTCGGCTTCGCACAGCGGTGTCGCGAAACCGGACAATCACGCCCGATCAGCGAACGGCCTCTTGCAGTGACGCCGGTACCCCGCTCCGGTAGGATGGATACCGAAGCTCCACATTCAATAGCCGGAAGATCGCCGAGCCGTCGACGCGGCGATTGGCGATTCGCGTATGGTGGGCGCCGGAACGCGGCTCCGAAGGGGGCATGGAGAGGCCCATCAGATCCGCGCAGTATCGGGCCATTTCCCTGGAAGTGCACGGCTCACGGTCCGCTACCGGGTATGCTCCAGTCAATTCGGAGAGCAGGGCCGCTTCGGTAAGCGCCGCCAGATCGTCAACATGGATACGGCTGATCGTGTTGCTTCCCTCCTCGACCAGCGTGTAGCGGCCGCGGCGCATCCGCTCGTGGACCCCCCGGCCCGGACCGTAGATCGCCGCCGGACGAAGCACGAGCGCCGATCCGGCGCCACGCTGCACCTCCCTCTCGGCCTTCACCCGCAATCGTCCCGATTCACCTGTCGGGGCAGGCGCCGTTGTCTCGTCCACTTCGAAGGCGGCGCCGTAAACACCGGTGGTCGATAAATACACGATGCGGGCCGCGGCGGCGTCGAACAACTGCAGAAGCCGTGGTGTCGGGTCGAACCGTTCCTCGTCGAGCTGAATGGTCGGCACCGAATGCAGGACCCTCAATTCTTCGCCCGAAATTTCCTGGCGAAGCGAATCCAGCGTCTCCGGTTCAAGCACGTCCATGCGGACCACTTCGGCTTTCGCCGCCGCCACATCCTCCAAGCCCGCGACTGACCGGCTCGTGGCCACCACCCGTATCCCGCGCTCGAGCAGACGCCGCGCCACCCGCCGCCCCGTATATCCACAGCCCAGGATCAAAACCGAAGAATTCTTCATCGTTGGGGTACAGGAATCCTCGCAATCATCCGATAGTGCGAGGGAAAATTGGTGTTCCGTCCGTCGTCGACTGCTATTTCAGAGTTTAGCAGCCCAGCGTCATCTCGGCTGGTGTCGCACGGCCGGCGAATCCTGACGGAATGCGGCAGTTTGCGAATGAGCGCGACCAATGGTCCTTCAGGAACTGATATGGCAATCGCTCCGGTCGATTAAGGACCGGCAGCAACTGCTCACGGCGAATCTGACCGGCAATGCCTTCTTCGGATTCGTGCTCTATTCCTGGCTAAGCTTGAACCACCTGAGCCTGACCAGTGTCTGGAGAGGCGTCGGTGTTCTGTTGGTTCTCGGCTTCTTCTTCTTCTGGCTGCAGGCCACCACCTTCGCCGCTTTCCATCCCGGCTCCCCGCAGTCGCCCTACTTCCTCGCGCTGCGGCGCCTGCCCCGATTCCTTCCCTGGAGCCTGGCCATTCTCGGGACCGTGGCCCTTTACATATGGATGAGCTCGGTTCTCGGGTATTTCGTTTGGATCGTTGGGGTCGGGATGATTCTGGCTTTCCTCCCCCTGGCGAGCCAGGCGGCCGGTGGAGGCTTTTCGCGCCAGCGCGCCGTAGACATCATTTTCAATGAGCAATACTGGCTGGTCGGCACCGGCCTGCTCATGATCGGGCTCTACCTGCCCGTGGTCATGCTGGCCCTGGTCCCGGCGCCGGAGAATCCGATCCTGCGAATGATGATCTCCGGGTTCCGTCTCGGAATCGCCTACTTCCTCGCCATCGGTTCATGGGTCGCCCTTTCAGCCTTCATCGGCAAATTGGGCTCTCTCGAAACCAATAGGAAGAAGTCGTCCGCGACAAGCCCGCCGCGAGATGCAAATGCGCCTCCGCCCGTCAACACCGAAGCGAAGGCTAGCCTGTGGACTGACTCCGTCTGACTATACCGTCACGCCGAACCGGTCTTTCAGCACGAAAGCCGTGACCATCGAGAAAACCAGAAACCATACCAGCCAATGTGTTTCGACGCCGAAGTAGCCGACTGCCGCCATCGGGTACTCGAGCTCGATCCAGTCGACGACGCCGGCCCCGAGCGGGCTCTCAACCGGCTCGAGGAGCCAGAAAAACCAGGAACTGCTCCGCCGGTTCGCCAGCCACTGCGCCGCGTCGCCGGAGGCGATATGTTTGGTCGCCCTTTCACCATTGATGGCGATGCTCAGGTCGCCCTCGGCCGGCCGCTCGGGACGGATCCTCCAGCTCACCTCCGATGCGGCGGTCGCCCTGACCCCAGCCGTCTCGACAACAATCCCTTCCGGCGCCTGTAGCCGCGGAGGCTGGCCCGAGGATTCGAGTGTGCGGAAGTGCGCTGTGACCACCGCGCTCTGGCTAGGCTCAAGCGGTCGCTTGCCATAGTAGCCTTCCATCGCCACCAGCAAGAGGATCATGGGCAGCGTGGCGAAGACCGCCGGGCGTAACATGAGCAGAAA
>CAYLSS010000759.1:0-3145 GCA_964385765.1 uncultured Solibacteraceae bacterium | reverse complement strand
TTTCCACCAGTTCTCCGCCTGGCCGGTTTGGAAGCGGCATCAGATTCTGGCTCAGAATATTGTTAGCCACGGTGTCGAAACGGCTGGCCGGAATCTGGTTGTTCGGAAACGGGGTCTCGGTTTCGGGATCCTGAATCACGCCGGACAATCCGGAGAAATCTCCGCGACGCTCGGCTTCCGTCAGCGGGAAAGCGCTGGTGGTCAATGCATCGGGCCGGATGCGCAGCCCCTCGTAGGAGCCGAAGAAGAACAGCCGGTTGCGCACCACCGGCCCGCCGGCCGAGGCGCCGAACTGGTTCTGAATGAGCTTAGGAACGTCGGAGGAGAAGAAGTTGCGCGCATTCAACGCGTCGTTGCGATGAAACTCCCACAAAGCGCCATGCAGTTCATTGGTCCCAGAGCGCGTAACCACGTTGAAGACCGCCCCGCCGTTGCGCCCGTATTGCGCGCTGTAGGAGTTCGTCAGAACCTTCACTTCCTGGATCGCGTCGGGGGGCGGATTGGGCAGTCCCGTGTTGCGAAACAGTGAGTTATTGTGGACGCCGTCCACGAGAAACAGGTTCTGGTTGGTTCGCGCCCCTGAAATCGATACCGTCGGACCGCCGTTGTTATTGGTGGTCATCTGCGGCGAGCTCACGTCAGCGGCGCCCGGCAGCAGCACGGCCAGGCCGATCACATTCCGACCGTTGATCGGAAGATCCACCACTCGGCGCTCGTCGATCAGCGTACCCATCTGCGAAGAACGGCTGTCCACCAACGGTACCGCGGCGGTCACCGTGATTTCCTCGGCCACGTTGCCGATTTCCATCGTGGCGTCCATGCGCACATTCTCGTTAGCAGTCAGCGTGATGTTCTCTTGGCGAAACGCCCTGAAGCCGTCGCCCTCCATCCGGACGACGTAGTCGCCAACCGGGAGCACGGGAATGACATAGGCGCCCTCGGCGTTGGTTTGCACGCTGCGCTCCAGGCCGCGTTCCTCGAGGATCGCCGTCACCCGAACGGCCGGAATGGCCGCGCCGCTGGGATCGGTCACCACGCCGTGAATCGTCCCCGTGCCCTGCGCATAGACAGACCCAGATACGAGCGATAGCATCAATAGCAAAGTCGGAAATAGCAAAGTCGGAAAAACACCTCGGACCGGTTTTGAGTTCATAGTTGATTCACCCCTCTATACCCCAAATGTTATAGTCTAAAGGCAGTCGGGCCTGGGAACAAGTTACGTAACGTCTCGAATGCCGAGGTCCTCTAGGAGATTGCAAATAGGGCACTTCGCTGGCAAAACTCTCCGTGGCGCCATCCCGGAAACGGAAATTCGAGAGCAACTGGCTCGCATTTTGACGAGTGGTCACTTCGTCAATGCGCAGCAGCAGAGCCGGTTGCTCCGCTACCTGGTCGAGCAGTCGCTGCGCAGCGGCCCCGATGGCGTCAAGGAGCAAGTCATCGGAGCGGAGGTCTTCGAGCGGGGCAGCCAGTTCGACCCGGCCGTGGATACCATAGTTCGTGTCGCGGCGACCCGTCTCCGCGACCGGCTGCGCCGTTACTTCCGGACTGAGGGCAGGCTGGATCCGATCCTCATCCAGTTGAAGAAAGGAGGCTATGCGGTCTCCTTCCTTCGACGGCCCTCCCGCCCATCCACTTCTGGCGCCAGCGCCGCGGCAAGAACAACTCTCGCCGTCTTGCCGTTTCACAACCTCAGCGGCGATCCCGATCAGGAGTTCCTCTGCGACGGCATCGCGGAGGAGCTGATCCACAGGCTGTCCAAGCTTCCCGGCTTGCGTGTGATCGCCTGGAGCTCAACACGCCGACTCAAAGGGTCCGCTTACGAACTGTCGCAGTTGGGAGAGAGGTTACGGGTCGGCGCAGTCGTGGAAGGCAGCTTTCGCGGCGACGGGAAGCATCTTCGGGTGACGGCCCAGCTTGTCGAAACCGAGGGCTGCTGCTGCGTCTGGTCAGAGGTCTTCGATGCGGCGGCGGGCGATGTACTCTCGATCCCGGAGCGAATTGCGCAAGTGATTGTCGCCGGACTGCCCGTCAACCATTTGCGGGTTAGCCGGGCGAGGCTTCCCTCGCTCAGGATCGATGACCCCGCAACCCAGAACCTGTATTTGAAGGGCCGGCATCACCTGAACCGCCGTACCGACGAAGGGCTGAGGCGAGCGGTCGAGTATTTCGAACGCATCATTCGCGCGGATCCCGGTCACGCCCGTGCGCAGTCGGCCCTGGCGGAGGCCTCAACGTTGCGCGGCTGGTACTGTTTCGCGGCGCCCAACCAGGTTATGCCGCCTGCCAAGGCCTCCGCGCTCGAGGCGGTGCGCCTCGATTCCCGGCTTGCCGAAGGTCACCTCGCATTGGGTCTGGTGAGCGAGCTGTATGACCGCAACTGGGCCAAGGCCCTCGATTCCCTCACCCTTGCCGTTGAGTTGGACCCCGGAGGCGCGACGGCTCAATTCGAATACGGATTCTTCCTCTGCCGCACCGGCGACATCCACGAGGGCATGAGCGCGATGCGACGGGCACGTGAACTGGACCCGCTCTCGCCCGTCGTCAATACCAACCTGGGAGTAGGCTGCTATTACGAACGGGACTACGACAACGCAGTTCGGCACTTCCTGGAAGCGCTGGGGCTGGATCGGGCCTACGTCCCCGCGCACTACAGGCTGGCGCTCGCTTACCTCAAACAGGGTCTGCTTGCGAAGGCCCAGGAATCTCTCGATGACGTAATGGCCTTTCCAGACGCCGGTCCGCTGGTGCAGGCCCTCGCCGGTTACACCATGGCTCGGGCCGGGCGAAAATCTGCCGCCGCGAACATCCGCCAAGCATTGGTGGAAGCAGCAGCGGATCGCTACGTTAGCCCCGTGGCCATTGCCATTGTTTCCATCGGCCTTGAGGATCTTTCCTCCGCTCTCGACTGGTTGCTGCGCGGCGTCGATTCAAACGACCTTCTGCTCGTCGATCTAAAGATCGACCCAATCTACGACTCCGTGCGCGGCGACCCAAGGTTCGGCAAGCTGCTGACTGATCTGAAGCTCGACTGACAATACTGCTTTTTGATGTAGATCGACGGCGTCAAAGCCGTCTACCTGGGCGGTCAGTCGATCCGGGCGTTTCGGCCTCAGTGTTCGCTCTCGGTGTATACTTCTGTTGG